>JBOHAU010000157.1:0-2490 GCA_050698015.1 Gaiellaceae bacterium | reverse complement strand
TCGACGAGAAGGCAGCCCACACGGCCCACGTGGCGATCGGACGAAACACCGGTGGCTTCGGCGGCGACAACGAGGCCACGATCCACGTGGACTGCATCTTCTCGGAGCCGCTGGTGGAGGCCGACGGGCGGCCCGTCGACCTCCCCTATTCCTGAAGAGCTACTGCCCCACGAGCACCGCCCCCGCGACGAGGCAGCGCGCGGCGCCGCCGACGGTGTACTGCTCGACCAGGAAGTCGACCGCGACGACGGTCGAGCCGGTCGGCGAGCGGTAGACAAGCGTGCCGACCGCGTCGTCGTCCGCAGCGCCGACGAAGTCGAAGCCGTCGGTGCCGTCGAGATCGTCGTCCTCGTCGAAGGCGACTGCGTCGGGCGAGCCCGCGGAGACCACCGAGGCCCGAGCGCGGGCGTTGTTCGTCGTCGAGCTCGCCTCAAGCGACAGATCGCCGCCTGCGCTGCAGGCGCCTCTGAGCACCAGGCCCGCAAAGCTCCCGATCGGCGTTTCCGGCGTCCCGGCGGGGACGTCGAACGAGATCCGCTGAGCTCCCGACCCGGGCGGTCCAGAAGGTCCGGCCGGACCTGCCGGCCCGGATACGCCGGCGGGTCCCTGCGCACCCGGTGCTCCTTCCGGCCCCTGGGGTCCTCGCTCGCCGGGCAGTCCGCGCGGGCCCGCCGGACCGCGCCGGCCCCGCGGCCCTCGAAGCACCTTCGGCTTCGGCTTCGTCTTCACCTCGACCGCGCCGCCCGCGCCGGCGCCGGTCACCGCCCCGCCGAGAACCGTCGCCGCAGCGGCGGCGAGTAGCAGCGCGACGAGCGCTGAGCGTCTGAACACGGCTCCTCCTCTGGTCGATTACGTCCGTTCGACCTCGGTCTACCGCCTACGGCACAGCGTTTTGTCGGGCCGCGACCCTCTTGGCACAGCTTCGACACACTCTCCTGAGAAAGGGCCGGAGCTACCATGCGCCAGTGAGCCAGCTGACTCCTGAGCCCGAGCGCCGGGAGGCCCGTGACGAGCTCCCCTACGAGCTCGACCCCCGCTACCAGCCCTATGAACCGTCCGACTGGGGGCCGGTCAAGCACGAGCCTCGCTTCCGCATCCTGCGGAAGCTCGCCGCGCCGTTCGTCTTCCTCGGCGTCCTGCTCTGGAAGTTCAAGTTCGTCTTCGCGGCGATCTTCAAGTTCAAGATCTTCACGACGTCGGCGTCGATACTCGTCTCGCTCGCCGCCTACGCCTGGATCTGGGGGTGGAAGTTCGCCGTCGGCTTCATCGTGCTCCTCTTCGTCCACGAGCTCGGCCACTATCTCGAAGCGAGGCGCCAGGGATTGGACGTCGGCGCCCCAATCTTTATCCCTTTCCTCGGCGCGGCGATCCTGTTGAAGGAGAACCCACTCGACGCCTGGCGCGAAGCCCAGATCGCGATCGCGGGGCCGATCCTCGGCTCGATCGGCGCCGCTGTCGTCTGGCTGATCGGCGAGCAGCAGGACTCCGAGCTCTTCCTCGCGCTCGGCTTCACCGGGTTCTTCCTCAACCTCTTCAACCTCCTGCCGGTCGTGCCGCTCGACGGCGGTCGAATCGCCGCGGCGATCCACCCGATCCTCTGGTTCGTAGGCTTCGTCGGGCTGATCGGGCTCGTCTTCGTCTTTCCGAACCCCCTGCTGATCATCATCGCGCTGATCGTCGGGCTGGAGCTTTGGCGCCGCTGGCAGGAGCGCGGAACTCCTGAGGCGGAGGCCTACTACCGGATCCAGCCCTGGCAACGGATCGCCTCCGCCGTCGGGTACTTCGGGCTTGCGGCCCTGCTCGTGCTCGGGATGAGCGCGAGCTTCGTCGAGCGCGACTTCTGAGTGCATCCCTGATGGAAGACCAGCGAATCCTCGAAGCGCACGGCGGCAACCTCCCGCGCAACGTCTTCCAGATCGCCGAGGAGTTCCGCACCGGCTTCGAGGCGGTCGACAAGATCGACCGGCCCGGGGTCACGATCTTCGGCTCGGCGCGGGTTCCGCCGGACCATCCGATCTACCGGACGGGCCAGGACGTCGGGCGGCGGTTCGCCGAGGCCGGTTTCGCGGTCGTGACGGGTGGCGGCCCCGGCGTGATGGAGGCGGCGAACCGGGGCGCGCAGGAAGCGGGCGGGCTCTCGGTCGGCTTCAACATCGACCTCCCGCACGAGCAGCACCACAACCCGTACGTCGACATCGGGCTGACCTTCAGGCACTTCTACGCGCGGAAGACGATGCTCGTTAAAGCCGCCGAGGGCTTCGTCATGTTCCCCGGAGGCTTCGGAACGCTCGACGAGCTCTTCGAGGCGTTGACGCTGATCCAGACGGGCAAGGTGCTCAACTTCCCGGTCGTCCTCTTCGGCCGAGATCACTGGGAGGGGTTGCTCGAGTGGATCCAGGAACGCCTGCTCGCGACCGGCATGATCTCGGCGGCCGACGAGGAGCTCCTGTACCTCACCGAGGATCCCGAAGAGGCCGTCTCGATCGTCGT
>JBOHAU010000156.1:0-11391 GCA_050698015.1 Gaiellaceae bacterium | reverse complement strand
GACCGGGCCGAACGCGCGGCTCGCCGGCGAGATCGTCCAGCCTTCTGGTCCGGTCAGCACGATCTCGCCGCGCGCGGGGGCGTCACCGGTGTTCGTCACGACGACGCCCACGGAGGCGGTCTCCCCGGCGCCGGCTACCGAGCTCTCGACCTTCACCAGTAGCGGTGACGGCTTCTCGTGTGTCAGCAGCTCGATCTCGGCGAGCGTGGTCGTCGCAAGGCCGCCGTTGCCGGTGATCTCGAGCCGGTAGCGGCTATAGGTGCCCGGACGGGTCAGCTTGAAGGCCCGCGTTTGCGACCGCCACTGGAACATCTCGTCGCGGCGCTCGTCAAGCACCATCCAGGAGCTGCCGTCGTTCGATCCCTTCACGATCCAGCCCTGCGGGTCAGCCGCGGGATGCTCCGTCCCGGATGTGAGCGTGTAGAAGCGCACCTGTCGCTTCACGTCCCCGGTGAACCGGTACTGGATCCACGGCTGCGCTCCGGCAAGCGACACCTCCGTGCCGGAGCTGTCGTCGAACAGGCCTGCCGGCGCATCGCCGCTACTTGCCGTCGCCATGCCGCTGCCGCCCCCGATCGCGTCTCGCAACGGCCGCGGGACGGAGTCGTCGTTGGTGATCGACAGAGGAGCGGCAGCCGGAGAGGTCGCCCACTGCGAGGGCTGTGGCCCCATTGCGAACGTAAGCGTGCCGCCGTTCGCGATGTCCGCGTGCGAGAGGTAGGCCCTGTCGTGGCTCTGGCCGTTGAGCGTTAGCCCCTGGACGTAGACGTTCCCCGCGGTGTTCTGCGGCGCGCTGACGACCAAGTCCTTGCCGTTCTCGAGATGGATGGTCGCCTTCGTGAACAGCGGCGATCCGATTGCGTAGTCGGTGCTTCCCACCTGGAGCGGATAGAAGCCCAGGGCGCTGAAGAGGTACCAGGCGGAGGTTTCGCCGTTGTCCTCGTCGCCCGCGTACCCCTGGCCGATCTCGCTGCCCAGGTACATCCGGCGAAGGACTTCCCGGACGATCCGCTGCGTCGCCGCGGGTCGGCCGGCGTAGTCGTACATGTACGGGATGTGGTGAGAGACCTGGTTGCTGAAGCCCCACTGGCCCATCCGCACGTCCCTGGCCTCGATCATCTCGTGGATGATTCCGCCGTAGGAGCCGGGGTACTTCGCGGTCTCGGGGGTGGCGAAGAACGTGTCCAGCTTGGCTGCGAGCCCGCTGCGGCCGCCGTAGAGGTTCGCAAGCCCTCGCCCGTCATGCGGCACGTGGAACGCGAAGTTCCAGCCGTTGGTCTCGGTGTAGTCGTGCTCGTGACCCCAGACGAGTGGGTTGTACTCGGCGGGCGTGGATTTCCACTCGCCGTCGGCGGATCGGCCCTGGAAGAAGCCGACCGTCGGATCGAACATGTTCACGTAGTTGCGCGCGCGCTCGAGGAAGTACTCGTGCTCCTCCTGATAACGCTGCCGCTCGACCGGGGTGCGATTCGGATCGGCGGCGAACGTCTTCGCCATGTTGGCGATGCCGAAGTCGTTGATGTAGCCCTCGAGCGCCCACGAGACGCCCTCGGACACTGCCGACGGCGTGTAGCCGAGGAAGAGGGACGTCTGCAGCCCCTTGCGACCGACGTGGGTGTTGTCGGGGTCGGGACCCGGCGGGGCGACGGTCGCATTTTTCAACGCGGCGTCGTAGACGTCCTCGGCGTCGAGGTTCCGGACGCCCTTCAGATAGACGTCGGCGAAGGCGACGTCGGAGCTCGTGCCGGTCATCAGGTTGGCGTATCCCGGCGACGACCAGCGCGCGATCCAGCCACCGTCGCGGTACTGCTGGACGAAGCCGTCGACCAGTTCGCCGGCGTCGCTCGGGTAGAGCAGCGCATACGCAGTCCACGCCGTTCTGTAGGTGTCCCAGAATCCGTTGTTCACGTAGACCTTGCCCGGCACGACCGGCGCACCGGTCTCCGTCGGCGTGCTGGGCGGGATCTCGAAGGAGTCCGACGACTGCACGGCGTGCATGTACACCGGCGCTGCCGCTGTGCCGGTGTTCTCGTACGCCGAGTTGGGATAGAGGTTGAGGCGGTAGAGGTTCGAGTACAGCGTGGTCAGCTGGTCGTCGCTCGCGCCTTCGACCTCGATCACGCGCAGCTTGCTGTCCCACAGGTCCTGGGCCCGGTCTTCGACGGCGTCGAACGTGTCCGTCGGGCCGATCTCGAGCTCGAGATTCTTGCGCGCCTGCTCGACGCTGATCAACGACGTCGCGATGCGCATGCTCACAGTCTTCTCCGCGGCGGTCGCGAACTTGACGTAGCCGGCGTCTGAAGGCGGCCGCCCGCCCGTGCTGTTGCCGGGGATCTTCCCGCTGGCCGTCACGGGCTCGTCGAACGTCGCGTACATGAACATCCGCGTGGCACCGTTCGACAGGCCGCTGCGGACGTCGGAGTAGCCGGTGACGACGCCGTTCGCCTGATCGATCGAGACCGCCGCCTCCTCGTTGACGTTGTCGAAGATCAGGTTCGAGCTGTCGCCCGTGAACGTGAACCGGAAGATCGCCGCGTGGTCGGTCGGGGCGATCTCGGTTCTGATCCCGTTCTCGAACGTCACGCCGTAGTAGTGCGGTTTCGCGATCTCGTTCGAGTGCTGGAAGGGCAGCCGACGGACGCCGCGACTGGCATCGGGGATTCCCGCGGCCCCTGACGGCATGATCTGGAAGGTTTGTCGGTCGCCCATCCACGGGCTCGGCTCATGGCTGGCGGCGAATGCCTCGATCGCCGGCAGGTTCGCAGCGGTGTTGCGGCGGTGGTACTCGTAGAGCCAGCTCCTCGAGCTCGCATTCGTCATCGGGACCCAGAAGTTGAACCCGTGGGGGACGGCCGTGGCCGGGATGTTGTTCCCGCGCGAGAAGCTGCTGCTGGAGTTGGTTCCTCGGGTCGTCACGACCCAGTCCGACGGGCGGGACGGGCGCTGGTGCACCGGGCTCCCGTCGAGCTTCACGTCGTCGATCCAGCCGCCGAAGTCGGCCGGCCCGTCGGGGTTGTCGTACGCGACCAGGATCCGGTCGACGGTCTTGCCGGCAGCAACCCCGCCGATCCGCGAGACCTTGTAGTTCCACTGGTTCGTGTAGAGCATCTTCGAAGCGCCCTGCCCCTGGGGACTGAGCACCGCGCCGTGCTGGTCCACCGCGCCGAGCTCGCTGAGGTAGGTGCCGTCCGTGAACGCAAGATCGACCGCGGCGTAGGTGCTCGGGTAGCTCAGGTCGTCCGGAACGAACTCGGGGAAGATGACGTACGACAGCTCCGTCGCCGGTGTGACCGCGACGTCGACGTCGAAAACCTTGTTGTAGGAATAGCCACGGCCGTCCGAGGTGTGCTCGCCGCCGTACTCCAGCGCGCGGAGGCCGGTGAAGCCGACGTTGGTCTTCGCGTTGTACGCGCTCCGCGGCCCCTTTCCGACGGCGCTGCGCATTGCCGATTCTTGCGGCGGGGCGACCTCGCCGTTCGAGATCTGCCACTCGGCGAGCTGCACGATTCCCGCCCCGTGGTTCCGCGTGATGTCGAGGCGGTAGTACAGGTAGGCCCGGTCGTTTGCGACCGGGTACTCCTTCATCTGGAAGCGTTCGGTGAAAGTCTGGTCGACCTGCGTGTCGAGCGTGGTCCAGGTCTGTCCGTTGTCGGAGGCGCGGAGCGTCCAATCCTGGGGATCGCGCTCGGGGGCGTCGTTGGCGGAGCCGAGCGCGTAGAGCACGACCTTGACCGGCTCGGAGAGCTGGTACTGCACCCAACCAGTGCTCTCGAAGACGAGCCACTTGGAGAAGATGTCGCCGTCGGTCAGGTTCTCCTTGACCTCGCCGGCCTCCGCGAACTCGCCGTTGGCGGTGACCTCGACGACCTTGTGGGTGACGTTGCCCGGGATGCCTGTCGCGGCGGGCCCCTTGACACCGGATGCCTTTGCGCCATCGACGGTGTCCGTCCACGTCGGCTGCGGATCGCCCGCTTCGAACGATGACGAGAAGTCCTGCGACGCCGGGACGGCGGCGGATGTGCCGGCGGCGGTGAGCGTGACCGTGACGATCACCACACCGACGGTCGCCAAGAACAGTCTGAGCAGGAGCCGGCTGCGAATGCGGCTGGACGGCTTTTTCATCGAGTCCCCCGTAGCTCGACAACGGGTCATGCCGCGGTCTTGGACTCTAGAGCACGAAGCTCGGTTCTGCCGGGCGAGCGTAGCCCGTCGCCGTCCCTCAAAGCAACGCGGCGTTAACACGTTGCCCTAGAGGCCCGCAACCGCGGGCCTCTAGGTTTCCCGGAGATGGGAAGCCGGTTGTCCGTCATCGTGAAGGGCGCGCTGGCGGATCGGCTCGTGGTCGGGACGGCGTTCCTCGTCGTCCTCCTCGCCGCCACGCTCGTGGCGGCGATTCCGATCTACGCGAACGCCGTCGCGCAGAGCAGCCTCCGCGAGCGGCTCGAGCGTGCGCCGGCGACCGAGTCGAACGTCCAGGCGACGGTCGGCGTCTTCGGCGGCGGCGATCCCGAGCTGGACGACACCGTCGAGGAGATCGCTCGGGGCGTCTTCAGCGCGAGCGGCGTCGGGATCCACGCCAGCGGCGAGTCGGAGATCTTCACGGCCGGGGACCGCTCCGTCGTCTTCGGGTTCTTCGAGGATCTCCAGGGCCACGCGAGCCTCGTCACCGGCCGGTGGCCGAGGACGACCGACAGGGTCGCGGAGGTCGTCGTGCTGGAGGCCGTCGCCCGGGCACTCGACGTCGGTGTCGGCGACCGCATCGACGGTCGCAGCCGCCTCGGACCGACGGAGGTGAGCGCGCGGGTCGTCGGCGTCTATCGCCCCGAACGCGTGGCCTCGGCCTACTGGTGGGGCAATCCGCTCTCGACAGCCGGCGCGAGCGGCCCGCTCGTCACGACGCGAGAGACGTTCTTCACGCTCGGCCTCCAGAACACGGAGCTCAGCTGGCGCCTGGAGCCCCGGCACGAGCAGATCGCGATCGGCGAGGCGGGCGAGCTTCGCCGGAAGCTTGCCGGCATGGCCGGCCGCCTCAACGCCGACCGGGAGGAGGGCCAGCAGTTCGACGTCGTCACGAGCCTGCCGGACATCCTCGCCGCGGCGGACCGATCGCTGCGGCTTGCGCGTGCCGGCGTGCTGGTGCCATCGATTCAGCTGGCGCTGCTCGCCGGCTACGGCCTGATCGTCACGGCCGTTCTCCTCGTCGAGCGTCGGCGGCGGACGACCGAGAGCCTGCGCCTCCGCGGGGCCACGACGCCGCAGATCGCCGGGATGGCATTTGTCGAGGCCGTGCTGATCGCGCTCCCCGCCGTGGTCTTCGCGCCGTGGCTGGCCGCTGTCTCCCTGCGCGCGCTGAACTACGCGGGGCCGCTGGCGGACATCGATCTTCGCCTCGACCCGCGCGTCGGCGCGAGCGCGTACCTACTCGCAGCCGTCGCCGCGCTCGTGTGCGTCGCCGCGCTCGTCCTTCCCGCGCTCCGCGCGGGCCGCACTGTGGTCGTCCGCGAGCGCCGTCGCCTGCCGCTCGCGCGGTTCGCGCAGCGAACGCACCTCGACCTCGTGCTCGTCGCGCTGGCGCTGCTCGGCTACTGGCAGCTTCGGCACTACCACGGCACGCTTGTCGAGAACCGCGGCGCGCTCGAGATCGATCCTTTCCTCGTCGCGGCGCCGGCACTCCTGCTACTCGCAGGCGCGTTGCTGTCTCTGCGCCTGGTGCCGCTGACCGCGGCCCTCATCGAGCGGTTCCTGCCCTCGACGCAGGGGCCGGTCGCCGCCCTCGGCTTCTGGCAGCTGGCGCGGAGGCCGCAGGCCTACGCCCGCTCGGTCCTGCTCCTCGTCCTGGCGATCGCGATCGGCGTGTTCGCGCTCACCTACAGCCGTACCTGGCAGCGCTCCCAGGTCGACCAAGCGGAGTACGCGACGGGAGCGGACGTTCTGGTGGAGCCGAGCCAGGTTCCGGGCGCGCCGCGCGCGTCGGAGCTCGCGTCCGCCTACCGCGAGCTCGGGGCGGAGCCTCTGCCTGCCTCCACGTACGAGTTCGATCTCGGTCGCTTCAGCCGGGAGACCGGCAACCTTCTCGCGATCGACGTACGGCGCGCGGGCGAGGTCATCCGCGCTCGAGAGGACTTTGCGGATCGTCCGCTCGACGACATGCTCGCGCCCCTGGCGACCAAGCGCGGCGCACTGGCCACGTTGCAGCTTCCGGGGAAGCCGACTGCCCTCGCCCTCTCGATGCGCTTGATCGCGACGGGCCCGAAGGCGCCGGAGGTGCCCGAGTTCGTCAGGCGTGGAGGCCCGGCAGCCCAGCAGGCGTCCCTCTATCTCCGTGACGCCGACGGCCTCCTGCAGGCGTACCGCCTCGGGCCGCTCCGGCCGGGGCGCGAGCAGCACTTCACGGTCGACCTCGTGCGCAGGCTTCCAGGCGGTCGCCTGGTCTCGCCGCGCTATCCGCTCGAGCTCGTGGCGCTGAACGTCACGCTGGACGTGCCGTACCTCGTCCCGGAGCGTCGGACGGTCGTCGTGCGATCGCTCGAGGTCGCCCAAGGCGGCAATCGATCGCAGCCGCTCCCGCTCCGGGGCGTCGCTTGGCGTGCGTCCGCGACCGACGTCGAGAATCCCTACCACCGGCCGCGGATCGGCGAGGTCTCGACCTCGGGAACATCCATCCGCGTGCCGGTCGGCACGGGCTCCTATCTCTTCACAGAGGCTCAGGCGCCGTCGATCGAGGTGTCGCTGCGGCCGGGCCGCGACACGCTGCCCGCAGCCGTGCCCGTAATCGCAACCGACGCCTTCCTGGAGGCGACCGACGCACGAGTCGGCCAGCAGGTGCCGCTGGCCCTGGCGAGCGGCAACCAGGCGCTCCGCATCGCGGGCTCCGTTCATCGCTTTCCGACCCTCGATCCCGCCGAACCGGGCCTCGTCGTCGACTTGCCCACGTACCTGGCGGCCAACTTCACGCGCTTCGGCGCTTTGGTCCAGCCCTCACAGTGGTGGCTGGAGACGCCGGCCGAGCGGGACGTGGCCGCGCAACTCCGTGCAGCTCCGTTCTCGAGCTTGTCGGCGACATCGCGCGGGGAGCGCGAACGCGCGCTGCTCGAGGATCCGATCCCACTCGGGGTGATCGGCGCGCTCGCGCTCGGCTTCGTCGTCGCGGCGATCTTCGCCGCCGTCGGATTCGCCGCGAGCGCAACGGCGGCCGCGCGGGCGCGGATGCTCGAGTTCGCGGTCCTCCGCTCGCTCGGCCTGCGGACGCGCCAGCTCTCCGGCTGGATCAGCATCGAGAACGGGCTCGTCGTCGTGCTCAGTCTGCTGGGGGGAACGACGCTCGGCCTCGCCGTAGCGTGGCTCGTACTGCCTTACGTCGCTCTCGGGACCTCGGGCGAGCCACCGGTTCCGCCCGTGATCGTCTCGGTGCCGTGGGATCTCGTGCTCCTACTCGAGCTCACCCTGCTGGCCGCGCTCGCCCTCGTCGCTGCCTTCCAGATCGTTCGCATCCGCAGCCTGCGGCCAGCGCCGGTGCTGCGCGGGGGCGAGGGAGTGGTGGCGCCGTGAGACGTCGCTTGCGACGTCTCTTTCAGGCCGTGCGGGCTCTGCCCGTGCCACCGTCTGAAATGACCGGTCGACACGTCGGACGATGGAGCTTCGGCCGATGAGCATCGCACCCGTCGAGGCCGAGCGGCCCGGGCACATCACCGCCGCGCTCGGCGGCGCGCAGCTCTTTCTCCGACGCCTGCGGCTCGAGCCCGGACCGCTGCTGACGATGCTCGCCTTGCTCGCCTTCAGCTGCTTCCTGTTCGCGGCGCTGCCACGCCTCTTCAACGACATCGCGGACGACGGGCTGCGCTACATGGTCGAGGAGGCGACCGTCGACGCGCGGAACGTCAGGATGCTTCGAACCGGGCGCACTGACGTTGGTCCCGCGTCGCGACCGCTCGGCTCCGTGGCGGAGCGAACGGACCGCGCGCGCGACGAGCTGCCGCCCGCCCTACGCAACGCCGTCGTGGAGTCCACATTCGTCGTCCGTTCACCCCGTTACATCTTCCAGCCCGACGCCGTCGTGACCGTCCCTCAGGGGGCGATCACGCCGGGCGCCCAGCGCGGGCTCATCCGTTACCTCACGTTGCGCGCCCAGCCAGACGTCGGCACTCACGTCCGGATCGTCGCCGGCCGCTTTCCGCGCCCCTCCCGTGAGCACGCCCGTCCCGAGGTCAGGCAGCCCATCTTCACGACGCCGTCACCCTTCCGGCCACGTGGTGTCGAGTTCGTCTCTTGGGCGAGACGAGTACCGGTTCTCGAGATCGCGCTTTCGGCGCCCGCTGCCCGAGAGTTGCGACTTCGCGTCGGGGACCGCGCGGTCTACCTCCCGGATCGAATGGGCGACTTCGCCTTCAGAGGCGTGGCTGTCCGGGATGCCAGGCCGCTGGCCGTGAAGCTCGTCGGCGTCTTCGAGACGCGGAACCTGCGCGAGCCGTACTGGTTCGGCGAAGAGAGCGTGCAGACGCCGAATGTCCAGTCGACACAGGACGTCGGGACGACTCGCGTCTACGCGCATGCTCTGACGTCGCCCGGGGCCTACTCGGAGTTCCTCGAGGCCACGAGCTCGGTACCGCTGACCTACGAGCACCGCCACTACATCGAGGCCGACCGCCTCGATGCGGGGCAGCTAGGGCAACTGAACAGGGCCGTCGCCGAGCTCGAAACGCGCTATGCGGCGGCAGGGCCGCTGGACCCCAAGGTGGAGACCAGCCTCGGCGACATCTTCCAGCGGTACTCCACGGCTCGTTCGCAGGCGGAGACCCTCCTCGCGGTTGCGGCGATCGGACTCTTGGCGTGCGCACTGGCGAACATCGGGCTCCTCGGTGTGCTGTGGTACTCGCGCCGCCGCAACGAGACACGTGTCGCCCGGGCGCGAGGGGCGTCGTCTCGGCAGGTCTTCGCGGCGCAGGTCGCCGAGGGGCTGCTGATCGCGGTGCCTGCCGGCCTTCTAGGGTGGGTGGCTGCCGTCCTGGTAGTCGATGCGCGGCCAAGCAGCCTCTCGGCCTGGCTCGCGTTCGGGCTCGTCGCGTCCACCGTCGCGCTGCTCGTTCTGTCGGTCGCCGGTACGGCACGTCGGCCGCTCGGACCTGACGAGCGAGACGACGTCGTCTTCTCGCGCCCGTCGCCTCGTCGTCTCGCGCTCGAGGCCGCGGTGGTCGTCGCGGCTGCCGGCGGCGTCTACCTTCTGCGGCGGCGCGGTCTCGAATCGAGCGCCGAGGAGGGCTTCGACCCCTACCTCGCCGCAGTCCCCGTGCTACTCGGATTGGCGTGTGCGATCGTCGCGCTGCGTCTCTATCCGTTGCCGATCCTGGCTCTCTCGCGGCTCGCGCGCCGCTCGCGGGGGCTCGCCGTCCATCTCGGGCTCAATCGCGCGGCGCGTCAGCCGGACATCAGCTCCGCCCCGCTGCTCGTGCTCGTCCTGGCGCTTGCGATCGCCTGCTTCGCCGCCGCGATGGTCGCCACGCTCGACTCGGGTCAGAACCGCTCGGCCTGGCGGGCTCTCGGGGCGGATGCGAGGGTCGACGCAGACCTCACCGACCTCGGCGCCGCCCTCCCTGCCAAGCTCGTCTCGCGCCTCGACGAGGAAGGCGAGATCGCGCGGGCCTACGTGCAGGATGTTGAGGCGGGGGAGCCGGGACAGGAGACACCCATGATCGCCGTCGAGCTTGAAGCTTTCGAGCGCATCGTCAGGGGTACACCGGCCGAGGTCCGATTCCCGTCCGAGCTTCACAACCCGGCGATCCCGGGCCTCGTTCCAGCGGTCGTCTCGACGAACTGGCCCGCAACAGGCACGTTCCCGATCACGCTTCCGCGGGTCACGGTGAACACGCTCGTGGTCGGAAACCGCGACAGCTTCCCTGGCGTTCCCGCCGACACGCCGTTCGCAATCGTGCCGTACTCCGCGCTGAAGGAGACCGAGGCGGAGGGCGAAATCGTCCGCCCGAACAGGCTCTACATCGGCGGAGTCGGCTCGGCCGCGGTCCGCGCCGCGGTGGAGGACAGCGGGGCACGGGTTGATGTCGAGACGCGGGTCGACGCCGTCGATCGCCTCCGCGAGTCGCCGCTGATCGAGAACGTGCTGCGCGGTTTCCGAGCGGCGATCGTGCTCGCGGCCCTCTATGCCGCCTTCGCCGTCGGGCTGATGGGGCTCATCGCCGCCCGCTCTCGCGCCCGCGACCTCGCGCTTGTGCGGACGATGGGCGCGTCGCCTCGCGATGGGTTCGTTCTCGCTGCGGTCGAGGTCGCGCCGCTCGTGCTCACTGCGCTTGCGCTCGGGATCGCGCTAGGAATAGCGATCCCGTACCTGATCGAGCCCGGCCTCGACCTCGCGTTCTTCACCGGTAGCGGCTCGGCCCCGATCGTCATTCCTTGGCCCACGCTCGCCGTCGCGGCCGTAGGGCTCCTTGTCCTCGTCGCGGCGACAGTGGTCGTCGTCGGCTTCCAGGCCCGCCGCGCGGACCTCGGCGGCGTCCTTAGGATCGGAGAGCGCTGATGACCGAGGACAAGTACGCGATCGTCTGCGAGAACCTCGTCAAGATCTACAAGGTCGCCGACCTCGAGGTGGTGGCCCTGCAGGGGCTCGATCTCCTTGTCGAGGAGGGCGAGCTGATCGCAATCGTCGGCGCCTCCGGCAGCGGGAAGTCGACGCTGCAGAACATCCTCGGCGGCGTCGACCTGCCGACAGCGGGGCGCGTCGAGGTCGCCGGCCGCGAGCTCGTCACGCTCACCGAGCACGATCGGACGCTCTACCGCCGCCGCGTCGTCGGCTTCGTCTGGCAACAGACGGCGCGCAACCTGCTGCCCTACCTGACAGCGGCCGAGAACGTCGAGCTGCCGATGACTCTCGAAGGAGTGGGGCGGAGCTCGCGCCGGCAGCGGGTCGCCGAGCTCCTGGAGCTCGTCGGCCTCGCCGCTCGCGCCGACCACCGGCCCGATGCGCTCTCGGGCGGGGAGCAGCAGCGCGTCGCCGTGGCGATTGCGCTCGCGAACGGGCCGAGCGTCCTGCTCGCGGACGAGCCGACCGGCGAGCTCGACAGCGACAACGCGAACCAGCTGTTCGAGACGATGCGCGCGGTGAACAGGGAGCTCGGGGTCACGATCGTCGTCTTCACCCATGACCCACTCGTCTCCGAGGACGTCCAGCGCACGATCGGCATTCGCGACGGGCGCACCGCGACCGAGACACTGCGCCGCCGCGACGGCGGCGACGAGCTCGTCGCCGAGGAGCTCGCCGTCCTGGACCGGGCGGGCCGCCTGCAGCTTCCGAGCGAGTACGTTGCCGCGCTGGGCCTCGAGCGCCGGGTGCGCCTCGTCCTGGAGCCCGGCCACATCGCCATCCACCCGCACACGGACGGAGGC
>JBOHAU010000155.1:0-15676 GCA_050698015.1 Gaiellaceae bacterium | reverse complement strand
CGTCAAGGCCGAGCAGCCGCCAGCCCCAACGTTCCGGCTCGTCGTTCCGCGTCAGCGAAACACGGACGACTCCGTCGACGCCGCGGAGCCGAAAGGGAAACTCCGAGCCCATCCGCGCACTCTAAATCGCGGGAGCGATCGCAAGCCCATCGATAGGCTGAGGCCATGGCCGTGGTCGAGGCACACGAGCTGCGCCGCGTCTACAAGACGCACACAGGGACGATCCGCCGTCGCGTCAAGGAGATCGAAGCCGTCCGCGGGGTCAGCTTCGCGATCGAAAAGGGCGAGCTCTTCGGCCTGCTCGGACCGAACGGCGCCGGGAAGACGACGACGATCAAGATGCTGATCACGCTCCTGATCCCGACCAAGGGAAGCGCGAGCGTGCTCGGCTTCGACGTCGTCAACGATGCGCGCGAGGTGCGCAGGCGCATCGGTTACGTCTTCGGCGGCGAGCGCGGCGTCTACGAACGCCTCAGCGGCTACGACAACCTGCGCTACTTCGCCGAGCTCTACGGAGTGGAGCCCGACAAGATCAAGCCGCGGATCGAGTACCTGCTCGAGCTCGTCGGCCTCAAGGGACGAGAGCAGGAGCGCACCGAGGGCTACTCGCGCGGCATGAAGCAGCGACTGCACATCGCGCGCGGGCTGCTTCACGACCCGCCCGTCGTCTTCCTCGACGAGCCGACGATCGGGCTCGACCCGGTCGGCGCGCGTGAGCTCCGTGCCACCATTGCCTCGCTCGCCGACGCCGGCAAGACGATCTTGCTGACGACGCACTACATGTTCGAGGCGGACGCCCTCTGCGACCGCATCGCGGTCATCAACCGCGGCGAGATCCTCGCGCAGGGCACGCCCCGTGACCTCAAACGCGAGGTCGGCGAGGGGACGGTCGTTGAGGTCGAGGTCTTCGGGGTGCCCGATGGAACGGTCGAGCGCGTCCGTGCGATCGACGGCGTGACAGCCGTTGCCGTGGAGGAGCGCGAGCAGGCTCAGGTGCTCGCGGTGCAGATCCAGGCCGACGCCGAGTTGACGCAGCCGATCCTCGGTGCGCTCGACGGAGCAAGCGTGGGTCGGGTCTCCCGCCGTGAGCCGACGCTCGAGGACGTCTACGTGACGTTGGTGGCCGAGCCGTGAGGATCGTCAGGCTGATCTGGATCGGCTGGAAGTTCTACGTCAAGAACCTGACCCTCTCGGGCTTCTTCCTCCTGACATCCGTGCTCCAGCCGATCATCTTCGCCACGCTCGCCTACTTGATGTTCCGCGCGGGCGCGCGCGAGGGGACGCTCCTCTACGTCGCGCTGGGCGCCGGGATGATGGGGATCTGGTCGTCGACTCTCTTCGGGTCCGGCGGGGCGATCCAGTGGCAGCGCTGGCAGGGGACGCTCGAATACCTGATCGCGGTCCCCCCTCCACTCCTGCTCGTGATCGTCCCGCTGACCCTGGCGACGGCCACGATTGGCATCTATTCGCTGACCGCGACGCTGCTCTGGGGCAAGCTCTTCTTCGACGTCCCGCTGAACGTGTCGGATCCGATCGCCTTCGTGATCGCGCTCCCCGTCACCGTCCTTGGCCTCGGCCTCCTCGGCCTCGTACTCGCATCGACATTCATCATGTACCGGAACGCGAACGCGCTCTCGAACCTGCTCGAGTACCCGGTCTGGCTGGTCACCGGGTTGCTCGTCTCGCTGTCGCTCCTGCCGGGGTGGGTCGGGCCGATCTCTTGGGTGCTGGCGCCGACCTGGGGCGTCAATGCGCTCCGCGAGGCGGCGATCGAGGGCAGTCCCTGGGCGGAGATCGGGATGTGCTTGCTCCTCGGCGCCGTCTACCTGGTCATCGGCCACTTCACGCTGCGGCACTTCGAGCGGCTCGCGCGCGAGCGGGCGACGCTCTCGCTGACATGACGAACTTGCGTGTGTTCTTCATCGGCGGCTACCTGTCGTACCGCGCGCTCTTCAACTGGATGCACTGGTCGTACTACATCCCGACGATGCTCGGCGCGCCCGTCTTCCAGGTGCTCTTCTTCGCGTACATCGGCCGGTTCGCGCAGATTCAGAACGACGAGTTCTTCGTCGTCGGGAACGCCGTCCAGCTCTCGGCGATGGCCGGCATCTACGGGATGGCGATGACAGTCGGCGGTGAGCGCTGGACGCAGACGCTCTCGCAGCTGATGGCGACGCCCGCCAACCGTCTGCCCCTCTTCCTCGGCCGCGCGCTCCCGCTGATCGCGAACGGGATCTTCACGTCGGTGTTCGCGTTCGCCGTCGGCTGGCTGCTGCTGGACGTGGAGATCGGCGCGGGTCAGCTCCCGGCGCTGGTCCTCGTGATGGCTGCGAGCGCGTTCGCCTGCACCTCGCTCGGGCTCGTCGTCGGAGCCGTGGGGTTGCGGGTTCGCGACGTCTTCTTCCTTGCGAACTTCGTCGTCTACGCGCTCGTGCTCTTCTGCGGCGTGAACGTCCCGCTCGACGCGCTTCCGCCCTGGATGGAGGACGTCGCCCGAGTGCTGCCGCTCACGCACGGCATCGAGGCGGCGCGCGCGATCGCGGACGGCGCGTCCCTCGCCGACGTCGACCACCTCGTCTTGACCGAGCTTCTGATCGGCGCGTTCTATGCCGCCGCCGCCTTCGGGCTCTTCAAACTGTTCGAGCTCGAGGGCCGGCGGCGCGCGAGCTTCGAGGCGATCTAGTAGACCCGGAGCGACACGCTCGGCAACGGGGCGACGCGCTAGCTGGTTCCGCGCTCAGCTCGCAGCGCGAGAACCGCGTCGAGCCGATCGAGGCTCGCCGGTGGCCACAGCGTCCTGGAGTCGTAGTACACGTCGAACGCCGGTGTGTTGTCGGGCAGCTCCACCCACGGGAGCTTCGACCGCGTGAAGATGTGAACGTCCGGTGTCACCGCGGACGGTTCGTCGAGCGTCCCGCCCCGCACGAACCGCAGCTCCGGCCAGCCGTACTCGCTGAACACCGCAACCTGGCAGGAGCGGCAACGGAAGATCCGCTGCACGCTGCCGTCGTCGCGCGCCACGTCGACCGGCTGCGGGTCGCCGGTCAACAGCTCCACTCGATCGGCCTCGATGAGCAGGTTGATCACGAACGCGCTGCCGGTCTGGCGCTGGCAGTTCAGACAGTGGCAGCAGTGGACGAAGAGCGGCTCCGACGTCAGCCGGTAGCGAACCGTCCCGCAGGCGCATCCACCCTCACGACCGATGCTCATCGTTGAAGGAAGCTACTACTCGGAGGCTACTTGACGAGCGTGAGCATCTTGAACATCGGCAGGTACATGGCGATGATGATCACGCCGACCATCAGTCCGACACCGATCATCATCAGCGGCTCGATGATCGAGGTCAGCGACGAGATCGACGAATCGACTTCGTCCTCGTAGAAGTCGGCGACCTTGCCGAGCATCTTCTCGAGCTCTCCGGTCTCCTCACCGATCTTGATCATGTGCGAGACCATCGGCGGGACGATCGGGTTCTCGGCGAGCGGCTCGGCGATCGGGATGCCCTCCTGCACCTTGTTGCGCACGTCGGCGAGCGCCTCTTCCACGACCCAGTTGCCGGCGGTCTGGCCGGTGATCTCGAGCGCCTTGATGATGTCCACGCCCGCCGCGATCAGGGTCGAGAGCGTGCGGGAGAACCGCGCCATCGTCACCTTGAGGACAACGGCGCCGATCTTCATCGGAATCTTCAGCTTGAGGCGGTCCCAGACCTGCTTTCCCTTCTCGGTCCGCTTCGCAGGCATCGCAAAGCGAGCTCCGAGGGCGGCGGCGACGCGCTCGCCGGCGGCAAGGCCCTCCTCGATCAGCGCCTGTGAGAAGGATCCGGTACGCGCGCGGGCGCGGACCGTAGTCACGTCCTCGGGCGAGATCCAGCCCGGTCTGCTCGACGACATCCGCGACCAGCTCGGCCAGGCCGTTGACCGAGAACACAGAACGAAGGGGCCCCGCCTCTGGGCGGGTTTCCTCGTCTGCCGCAGGGTCCCGCAGCTCCGCTTGGCGATCCAACTCCATAACCCAAACGAGGTAATCGGCATCGAGCTAGCCCGGCTTGAGCCGTCCGCCGGGGACAAGGGGTCAGACCCCCTTGAGGGAGGTTGAGGGTTAGGTCAGAAGGGCGAGGTACCAGTCGACGATCTGCTCGCCGAAGAACAGCGCCACGACCGACCCCAGCGCCAGGAACGGCCCGAACGGGATGCCCATTTTCCGGGCGGCGGAGCCGTAGCGCGCGAGCAGGATGATGCTCGGGACGAGCGCCGTGAGCATCCCGAGCATGAGTGCGACCGGCACCGTCTTGCCGAGCGCTGCGCCCATCACCAGGGCGAGCTTGACGTCCCCCATCCCCATCCCGGCGGGATAGGCGAGCACCGCGAGGAAGAGGAATCCGGAGGCGCCGAGCGCTCCGAGCGTCCACTGGGGGCTCGGCTCGAGCGCGGTCTGGGCGACGAGGATCACGGCCGCGGCCGGCACGACGATGCGATTGGGAATGATCCGATGCGTGAGGTCGGTGGCCGTCACGGCAACCAGCACCGCGCAGAAGAACGCTGCGACGACGAAACGTCCGCTCAGCCCGAAGTCGATGACACAGGCCGCCACGAGCAACGCCGTCGCCAGCTCGACGCCCGGGTAGAGCGGACTGATGGACGTGCCGCAGTGCCGGCAGCGGCCGCGCAGCAGCACCCACGAGAGCAGCGGGATGTTGTCCCGCCAAGCGAGCGGCGTCCCGCATTCCATGCATGCCGACGCCGGCTGGACGATCGACCGCCGTCGCGGCACACGGGCAGCGACGACGTTCAAGAAGCTCCCTAGCGCCAGGCCGGGAGCGAGCGAGAGGACCGCAAGTTCCACCGCGTGGTGCTATCGGGCGGGGAAGCCGGGTGCTTTAGCCGGCGAACAGCTGCGGCGGAAGCGGCTGGGCGTAGATCTCCGGGCTGCCGGGCATGCCGGCCGGCACCGTGCTGATCGTGGGAAACTGGTCGTTCTGCACGTTGTTCGCGAGTTTCACCGTGCGACCGACGATCGGACCGTCCGAGCACGAGTTGTTGACGAACTCGACGTCGTATGTGGCGAAGAGGCCACCCTGGAACTGGGCATTGTTGTCGATCAGGATTCCGTTGCCGGTTCCGGCGAAGCCGCCGTGCCAGTCTGTGACGATCGTCAGCAGCTCGTTGTTCGGGTTCCAGGTCGAGAACGCACACTCGCTCCCGGAGACGCCCCCGCAAAGCTTGGAGCTGTTGTTGACATAGAAGACCCCGGAGAGATAGAGCGTCGACTGGCCGTTGTACATTCTCGGCCGGGACCAGCGAGCCGTCGCGGCGAAGGATCGGCGGTCGGCCGAGGTTCAGATGGACTTCGGTGGCGCCGGCCTTGACCGCGCCGAGAAGGAGGTCGTTTAGGTCCATGCCGCGACCCGGCAGTCATCGGCAGGGGTCAGGGGATGTCTTTAGGTGGCTCTGACGCTCAGCCCGAGAGCTGAATTTCCGCAGGCAGCTCGTCCAGCTCGTCGGCCGGCTCCAGCTCGGCCCGTGTTCTCGCGTCCATGTAGACGTAGGTGGTCGTCACCGCCACAAACGGGATCGCGATCGTGTAGATGACGCCGGCGACGACGTTCAACAGCGGCAGCGGCGCATTCGTGACGAGGATCAACAGGGCGCCGATCAGCGGGCCGGCGCCGAGCGCGAGCACCGCACCCAACCCGACCAGAGAAGCGACGCGAAGCCAGCGGCCGCGCACGAGTTGGGCGCTGCGGCGGAGCGCGTCGACCGCGGATCGGTCCTCGAGCTCGGCGACCTGAGCGAACAACGCCCAGCGCACGGCCAGCCAGATCGCGACCGGAAGCAGGATTCCGGTTGCCGTCAGGGCGACCCACACAGCGACGGCGAGGCCGAGCGCTCCGAGGAGCGGACGGATCCGGGTGAGCGCCCTTCGGTAAGCCTCGACTGGACCGATCGACCGGCCTTTGTCGATCTCGACGAGCGCGCAGGCGGTTGCCGCCTGGACGAGAGCGAACCCGACCAGCGTCAACGTCGTGCCGATCACGAGCGCAAGCAGTGCGAGCGCTCCCGCCGTCTCTCCGTCGGCCTCGACTCCGGCGAGAGCGAACGCGCCGATGACGAGGCCCTGCAAGACCGCCGTGAGCACGGCGATCGGGACCAAGAGCACCCCGATGCCGAGAAAGAGCGGGAGTCGCTTGACGTACATGACGCCGGCCGCGGATAGCAGCTGGCCCCAGTGCCGCCGCCGCGCGATGCGGAGCGGCGCGACCGGAGTCCAGGTGGCGCGCTCGATCGCGACGAGGAAAATCGCGAGCAGTAGGGCGATCGCCAGTAACACGAGCTCGGGGCTGCGCAGCAGCCGGATCAGGCCCGACGACCCTTGGGCGACGGCGCTGCAGAAGAAGTCCGTCGCCCCGGTCCCGAAGAGGCCTCCGGTCGGCACTGCATAGCTCCGGTCGCGCCAGTTGTGCGACCAGCTGATTGGCTCCGTCCACTGCCGTTTCATGTTCGGCCCTGTCGGGCCGTTGTAGAACGCCTCTTGGAGCTCGCCCCAGCGGCCCTCGAAGGTGATCCAGGGGAATGCAGCCCGCGCCTCGGCCGAATCGCTCGGAATCGTGCGCACCGCCGGCTGCAGCTCGACGTGAGGCCCGCGCGTGTCGTCGCAGCCAACCCCCTGCTCTCCCGAGGTGCCGACGAAGAGCGCCTCGTCGAAGAAGTTTGCGTGCGAGCCGGCAGCCGGATACACGACCGGCCGGCGGCCGCCGACGAGCTCGAGCTTCTCGTCGTCCCACTCGGCTCGCTCGGCTCCTTCGTGCTGGCTGTATCCGACCTCGACCGGATCCTGGGACAGCGCAGCCCGCGCGCTCTCGGCGGCGAAGACGAGCTGGATCATCTCCCAGTCGCCCTCGTGCAGGTTGTTCCAGTCGTTGAACGCATAGAAGAGCCAGTACTGAAGGGCGAGCATCCCGGGGCGCGCGGGCTCGGTGGCGACGTGGGCATACACCACGGGGTTCCGCCTCTGCCCGAGGTGCCGAGCCCAGCGCTCGTAATCACAGCCCGGGTTGAGCGCGTGGCCGGGGAAGTCCAGGTGATACTCGTACAGCTGCGCGAGATCAGCTGCAGTCGGCCCGATCTTCACGAGGTCCGCGGCATTCCATGGGCCACGCAGTGCAACCGTTCGCTCCTCGAAGAGGAGGTCGACGTCGAGCGGGACGTACGGCTCACCCGGTCCGCACTCCTCGGCCTGCTCGACGAGCCTGACTACCGGTGCGTGCCGCTCCGCGAGCTCTGTCTCGTCGCGGAGGTCGGCTGACGCGGCCGAGCTCCAAGCGAGCGCCACCGCGGCGACCACGGTCAAGGCAGACAGCGGTCTCAAACGCTCACGCTGTCCGCGCGAATGCCTTGCCTGGGTCACCCGCAAGACGGGCGAGCAACTCGGCGGCTCGGAGCGCGGCGCCGCCGGGACCTCCGATCGCTCCGGGATGGGTGGCGTCTGCTCGCAACAGCTTTTCCATCGCGCGCCACGCATAGGGCGCCTGGAGCAGCGTGAAGCTCACGTTCGGGAAACGCTCGAGCGCCAGCTTCGCCCGCCAGGAGGCGGCCGCGGAGAGCGCGAGCGCGCGATCTAATGTCCCTGCATATGACCGGAAATCGTCGGCACGGCCAGCGATGATCTCCAGTGCGTTCTCAGCTGCGAGCCGGGCGCTGAGCAGGGCTTCGTAGATGCCGTCGCCGGAGACCGGATCGACGAGCCCCGCCGCATCGCCGACGAGCGCGGTTCGGCCCCGCGCGGGCGTGAATTCCGGCCGTCGCAGCGGGAGCCGGTAGCCACGAACGTCCGTGAGCGCCTCCTCGGGAATCCCCTGGAAGCGGCAGAGCCGGCCCAGGTGCTCGCGCAGCCACGGCCCCTGATGCAGCCAGCCACCGACGCCGACGTTGATGTGGTCGCCCTTCGGGAAGACCCAGCCATAGCCGCCCGGGACGATCCCGAACTCCACGACCGCGCGGCGTGCGTAACGCCTGCGCGAGACGGGGCCGTAGGGGACGTTGCCCTCGAGCGCGACTTCGTGGACGTGGCCGCGGCGCCCGAGCGCTCTCGCGGTCGTGCCGTTGACCCCGTCTGCACCGATGACGACCGTTGCCTCAACGCCCTCGGCGGTCGTACCGTCGCGAAACTCCGCGCCCGCCTCCTGCGCCTGCTCGACCAGGAAGGCGTCGAGGCGCCGGCGTTGCGTCATTACGACGAGCGGCTCCGCGGTGCGTCGCACGAAGCGCCTGCGAAAGCCGAGCCCGAGCTCGAAGACGTCGACCTCCTCCTCGACGACTGGCGCCACGGAGAAGGGCAGCAGGCGGACCGCACGGACGGTGAGGCCGCCGCCGCACGGCTTGTCGCGAGGGAAGCGCGCTTTGTCGACGAGTAACACGCGCGCGCCCGCGCGCGCGAGGCGGAACGCCGCCGTCGAGCCGGCGGGCCCGGCCCCGACGACGAGGGCATCGAACCGGTCGGTCGCTACTATGGCCCCTCCCCTGGGGGTGTTCCCGAGTGGCCAAAGGGGACGGGCTGTAAACCCGTTGGCTCAGCCTTCGGAGGTTCGAATCCTCCCGCCCCCACTTCTCTCAGCCGGAAGATCAGGATCACCGGCAACAGGACGATCGCGGCGGCTCCAAGCGCCAACGCCGCGACCCCGACCGCATCGAGCACAGCACCACCGAGCAGCGCCAAGGCGGCCCCGAGCAGCGCCGAGCCGAGGTCGTTGAAGCCGAGGAGCGTGCCGCGCTCGGCCGCGTTACTCCGGTCGGCGAGCTGCGCCGTCGCCGCGACGAACGAGAGATTCCAGCCGAGCCCGAGCCCGAAGAGCAGGACGGCGGTCATCACGACGCCCTCGAAGAACTGGATGCCCGCGCACGAGACCGCCATCATTGCGAGGCCGCCCGCGAGCGCCGTCGTCCGGCCGATCCGGTCGATGAAGGCGCCGACGAAAAGGACGAGCGCGTACATGCCGAGGACGTGCGCTCCGATGATCGGGAAGATCAGGTGCTGCGCGTGGTGGCGATGGTCGACGACCACGTAACCGGTCAGGTTCATCACCGAGACCATCACGCCCATCGACGCGAATCCGGCGAGGAGGGCCGGGATCACGCCCGGCCGGCGGATGATCTGGCGAAGCGGGGCGGCCGGTGCGGGTGGGCCCTTCTGGTCGTCCGCCGCGATCAGCTCGCCGATGCGCTTGGGGTCCGGCCGAACGCTGAGGGCGATCCCCATCGCGACGAGCGAGAGGACTCCGGCGCCGAGCCAGGGGATCGTCAGCACGCTCGCCTCGAGCTCGTCCTGGCCCGCGAAGATGGGGCTGAAGACGGCGGGTCCGAGGATGGCGCCGAAGACGGCGCCGACGAGGACGTAGGAGATCCCGCGGGCGCGTCGCGACGGCGGGTACATGTCGCCCGCGGCGGTCCGCACCAGCAGCGAGATCCCCGCTGAGGAGCCGATGAGCGCAAAGCCGGCGATGACGGCGAACGCCGAGTCCACCCAGGTCCCGAGTGCGGTGAGCCAGCAGCCGACGGCTCCGAGCGCGAACCCGGATGCGATCACCGGGACGCGGCCGAAGCGGTCCATGGAGCGGCCGGCCGGGACGGCGGTCAGGGCGGACGCGGTCAGGAAGATCGCAGGGCCGAGCCCGAGCAGGCTCTCGATGCCGGTGACGAGCACGAACGTGAGCGACGCGACGGCCGCGACCAGCTGGAGCACGGCCGAGTTGACGGCCATGGTCGCCGCGAGCAGAACGGTGTTCCGGCGAATCGGGAGCTCGGCGACGTTCAGTGCCATCGCCGCCATGATCGCACTCGGATGTGGGTTGACACCCCCGGCCGAGTGCGATACGACCGCGCCATCGGTAAGGCATCGGACAACGATGCGGTAGAGGCGCTGCTCGATCGCGCGGTCGTTCCCCTCGACGTCGGGAGGTTCGGGGACTATCTCGCCGGCACGACCGTTGTCGTCACCGGCGCCGGCGGGTCGATCGGCGCCGAGCTTTGCGCTCAGCTCGCCGGGCTCGGCGTGGACACGCTCGTCCTTGTCGACCAGGCCGAGGCGTCGCTCGTCGGACTGGCGAGAACGCTTCGGCACAAGCGCGGGTTCGAGCGGGCAACGCCCGTTCTCGCCGACATCAAGAGCCGCGCGCGGATCTTCGAAGTCTTTGAGCAGTACCGACCGGACGTCGTCTTTCACGCCGCGGCGTACAAACAGGTCCCCCTGCTCGAGGCAGCTCCGGTGGAGGGCGTCGCGACGAATGTCCTGGGAACGAAGTCCGTCGTCGATGCTGCGCGCCACGTAGGCGCGGATCGCTTCGTCTTGTTCTCGACCGACAAGGCCGTGCGGCCGACGAACGTCCTCGGCCAGACGAAGGCGGTTGCCGAGTGGATCGTCGCCGACGCGCAGTTCACGTCCGTCCGACTCGGTAACGTCGTCGACTCGGCCGGGAGCATCCTGCCGCTGTTTCGGGGACAGGTCGCGGTCGGCGGTCCCGTGACCGTCACGCACCCGAGCGCGACGCGGTATTTGATGACCGCAGCCGAAGCCGCCGGGACCGCGATCGTCGCGGGCCGGTTGGCCGACTCGAAGTGCATCTTCTGGCTCGACTCGGGGCCGCCGGTGTGCGTCCTCGACCTGGCGCGACGACTAGTCACCGCCGCCCCGTACGACGTCGCCATCGAGTTCGTCGGCCTTCGCGCCGGAGAGCGCCTTCACGAGCAGCTGTTCGCGAACGGCGATGAGGTCGCTCCAACGTCCTGCGAGCGCGTCTGGGCGTCGCTCGCTCCCCCCGTCGACCCGGCGTGGTTGCAGCGCTGGGTGGCCGTCCTCGAACGCCACGTCGAGCGCGGGTCCTCGGCGCTCGTCCGTGCGGCGCTCGCGGAGATGGTCTCCGCTCCCGAGCGGGAGCCGGTCCGAGCCGCAGAGGTCGTGGCTTGAGCGCCGGAACGTTCGTGCTGACGTTCGACTTCGAAGACTGGCACCAGCTCGTGTATCACCAGATCGGGCGGCCAGACTGGGAGACCGGAAGCGACGCCTTCGCGGAGCACGTCACGAGCGTCCTCGACCTCCTCGACGAGCTCGGCGTCAGCGCGACGTTCTTCGTCGCCGGCGTGACGGCGCAGCGACACCCGGAGGCGCTCGGCGACGTTGTCGCGCGAGGGCATGAGGTCGGGAGTCACGGCTATGAGCACCGCCGCGTCCACGAGCAAACGCCGGACGAGTTCCGGCGCGACGTCGTCAGGTGCGTCGACGTGGTCGAGCGGATCTGCGGCGTCACTCCGGTCGGATTCCGAGCGCCCTGGTGTTCGATCACCAGGGACTCGCGCTGGGCGCACGACGTCCTGCGCGACCTCGGCTTCCGGTACGACTCCAGCCTCTACGACTCACCGCGCACGCCGAACCGGATCCAGCCGATTCCGGCGCACCCGTATCGCCTCGGCAGCGACGACGACGCACTGTGGGAGTATCCGATCGCAGTCTCCAGGTGGGGCCGGGTCGTGCTCCCGTTAGGCGGCGGCGCCTACTGGCGCGTCCTCCCGAGCGCGGTGCTCCGCCGCGGGCTGGACGACGTCAGCCGCCAGACGACCTTCCCGGTGTTCTACTTCCATCCCTACGAGTTCGCGCGCGAGCCGCTGCGCGTGCCCCTTGCTCCGCGGGCACGTCCCCGCGAACGAGTCCGCGAGACGTGGAGGTACGTCTGGCAGAACACACGCCGCAAGCTCATCGAGCCACGGCTGCGCGAAGCGGCCGCGCGGTACCGCCTCGTCCCTGTCCGCGACGTCCTCCCCCAGGCGCACGACGACGCCGACACGCCGCTACTTCGACCGGCACGCACGGGCGTTTGACCGGGTCTCGCACGTCCGACGCGGCCCTCGGCGGAGCCGGGAGCTGGCGGTCTCGGTCGTGGAGCGCCATTCGGCCCCCGCGGTGCTCGACGTCGGCTGCGGGACCGGCCGCGTCGCCGAGGCGGTCCTCGAGGCCGGCGCGGCGAGGTACGTCGGGATCGACTTCTCGGCGCGCATGCTGGCGCTCGCGCGCCGGCGGCTCGAGCAGCACGACGTGGTCGAGCTCATCGAAGGCGACTTCCTGGACCTCGACCTTCCGGAGACATTCGACGTCGTGCTCGCGCTGGGCCTCTTCGACTATCTCGAAAACCCGGCGCGCGCGGCTGCCTGGCTCCGAGCCCACTGCTCCTCGAGACTCGTTGCATCCTTCCCGCGCCGGGACCGGGTCAAGGCGCCGCTTCGGCACCTGTACTACAGGCTGCACGGCTCACCGCTCTTCGAGTACACCGAAGCGGGAGTGGAAGAGCTTCTTCGCGACGCCGGCTTCTCCGACGTCGAGTTCCCCTCTCGCGGACCTCGGGGATTCCTGGTCGTGAGCACTCGATGAGGATCGCGCTCGTTCAGCCGCCGCCCCGGAGCGAGTACGACCGCCACTGGGCGCGTTTCCCGAGCCTCGGCATCGCGTACATCGCGAGCTCGCTCCGTGCGGTCGGCCACACGATCGACCTTCTCGACGGAAAGCTGGCCGACCTGTCCGTCGACGAGATCGTCAACCGCGTGCGGGCTGGGCAGCCGGACCTCGTGGGGATCACGTGCATGACCGTCGAGTACCCGCGCGCCGTCGAGATCGCGCGGCGGATCAAGCGGGATCGCACGGAGGTTCCCGTCGTCGTCGGCGGCGCCCACGTGAATGCCGTCGGCCGAGGTGCGCTCGAGGAAGGAGACGGCTTCGACTACGCATGCGTCGGCGAGGGCGAATACCTCGTGCGCGAGCTTGCCGACGCGCTGGAGCACGGCGCCTACCCGGCGGCGATCCCCGGGCTGGTCTCGCGGCGTGGAGACGACGTGGTGGCCGGTCCGCCCCGCCCACCTCCGGACGACTACGACGCGCTTCCGTTCCCGGCGTGGGACCTGTTCCGGCGAGTCGAGACGCTGCCGCTGATCACGCACCGCGGCTGCCCGTTCCAGTGTGTGTTCTGCTCGCACAACTCCGGGTTCAAGCCGCGCTACCGCACGCCGGCCAACGTCCTCGACGAGGTCGAGGAGATCCTCGAGCGCTACCGCCCGACGCGGATCCGCATCGAGGACGAGACGTTCGGACTGCACATGGGCCGGACGAAGGCGATCCTCGAGGGGATCATCTCGCGCGGGATCCACGAGCACGTCCGGTTCTCGGCACAAACCCGTGTCGACCGCGCGGACGACGAGTTCATGCGCCTGCTCAAGACCGCGAACTTCGAGACCCTCGAGCTCGGCGTCGAGACCGGCAACCCCGAGGTCCTGGAGAAGATCAAGAAGGGGATCACGCTCGAGCAGGTCGAGCACGCCGTCGCGCTCGCCAAGGCCAACGGGCTCAGGGTCTGGTGCAAGTTCATCCTCGGGCATCCGGACGAGACGCATGCCCAGATCCGCGACACGATCGACTTCATCGCGAAGATCAACCCGCATCAGCTGTCCGTCTCGATCATGACCCCGTTCCCCGGCACCCCGATCCACGAGATGGCGCTGCGGGGCGAGGGCGGCTACCGCCTCCTCTCCGGCGGCTGGGAGGACTTCGACAAGTACTCGAGCGGCGTGCTCGAGCTGGAGAACGTGAGCCTCGGTCAGCTCAAGCGCTACCAGCTCAAGTGCTACGCGAACCTGTATCTGCGGAACCGCCGCTTCCGCGACCTGGCGCGTCTGGTCGAGGGGAATCGCGCTGTCGGCTTGGAGATGCTGCGCTCGGCGGGAGCTCGCACGGTCCTGGAGTCGGTTCGGCGCCTCCGCCTACTGCCGAATGAACGCCGCAACGTGCGCGGTAAGATCGTCCGCTGGCCGAGGCAACTCGACGACGAACGTCGCACCCTCGCCGGCCGCTGAGGCGAGGTGGAGTCTGCCGCCCATCCGCTGGGCGAGCTCCCGCGAGATATAGAGGCCGAGCCCCGTGCCGCGGGCGCCGCGCGTCGCCTTCGGGTCGGCGCGATAGAACTTCTCGAAGATCCGCTCGCGGTCGGCCGCGCTGATTCCAGGCCCGGCGTCCGAGACCGCGATCCGCACAACGCCGTTCGTCCCTTCGGCAGAGACCTTCACCGGACTGCCCCCGTACTTTGCGGCGTTGTCGAGCAGGTTCACGAGCACCTGCTGAATCCGGTCGGAGTCGCCTGACGCGTCGCCGACGTCGTCACCGATCTCTACCTCGATCTCGATCGAATCGGGCAGGTGCGAACGCATCGTGTGCACCGCCGAGCTGACGACCTCGCGGACGTCCACCGGCGCGGTCTCGACGCGGAGGTCGCCCCGGTCGAGCTCGCTCGTGAGCAGCACCTCCTCGGTGATCTGGGCCAGCCGCGCCGCCTCGGAGGCGATCATCGACAGCAGGGTCTCCCGCTGTTCCGCGCTGAGCTCGTCGTGTCGGCGCAGCAGCGTCTGCGCGGCCCCGTAGACGCCGGTCATCGGCGTGCGCAGCTCGTGCGAGACCGTGGCAACGAAGTCGTTTCGCTCCTCCTCCAGCAACCGCTCGCCGGTGACGTCGCGAAACGCGTAGACGATCCCCTCGGCGATCCGGACGGCGACGAAGGAGAGCCAGAGATCGCGGCCGCGGATCTCGACGGGAAGCGTGACCGCCCGCGCCGCGGCGCCTTCCTCGGCAGCCGGAATGCCGCCCGCCAGCGGCTCCCAGTTGGAGACGACGTCGGCGAGAGGCTTCCCGACGATGTCGTCGGCGGCGACGCCCGTCACCAGTGACGCCGCGCGATTCCAGAGGCGAACCACTCCAGCGCGGTCGACTAGGAAGATCCCGTCGCCGACGGCCTCGAGCACCTGCTCCGCCTGCTCCCGTTCGGCCGCGACGGCCCGCGCCGCCGCTTCGGCGGCCTCGAGTCGCCGCCGCTCCTCCTGGAGCCGCGCGTTTCGCACGGCCGCTCCCATCTGCGCGACGAGGCCGTCGAAGAGCTCCAGCTCTTCGTCCGTGTACGCGCCGCTGTCGGTCATGAGCTGGACGACGCCGACGACTCGGCCCTCGTCCTTGACCGGAACCATCATCGCGGCCGTGGTCAAGGCCGGGCCGGTGTCGGGAATCTTCTCGACGCGTCCCTCGGCGTCGACGTTGTAGTAGACGCCTTTCACCGACGTCGTGCGCTCCGGAACGTCGTTGAAGAGCAGCGGCTCGCCGCTGACGATGACGCGGCTCTGCATCCCGCCGCCTTCGCGGTTCAGGGGAAGCGCGGGCAGCGTTTTCGCATCGAGCACGGCCCCGTCCGTCCACGCGTACCGGCAGCGGATCACCTCGTCCCGCTCGTCGTAGGACGAGATGATCAAGCCGTCGTGCTGGATCACGTCGGCGACGAGCTCGTGAAAGCGCTCGTAGATCCGCTCCGGCTCGATGCTCTCGCCAAGCTGGCGGGCGGCATGAAGGAGGAACTCGGCGAGCTCCGCCTTCCTCTCTAGTTCGCGGCTGTCCACCCTTCTGAGCGTAGTGAAGACCTTGGCTCTGTCGACGGCGCCCGAGACCTAGACCCCTTCGTAAGAGCGGCTACCCTAATGCCTTCGCCCTCTTAGCTCAGTTGGTAGAGCACCTCCATGGTAAGGAGGGGGTCGACGGTTCGAGTCCGTCAGAGGGCTTCGAGTTTTTGCCTGCTTAGCTGATGTTTCCGTTGTCTTGACTGGCGGCGACT
>JBOHAU010000154.1:0-3882 GCA_050698015.1 Gaiellaceae bacterium | reverse complement strand
CCGAAGGGATCGACGGTCCGGCTCAACATCGCCTCGGCGGCTGCGCCCGCCGGCGGCTCGACTCAGACCGTGCCGACGACCGGGGAGGCGCCCGTGCCGAACGTCGTCGGCTCGCGCGACACCGCTGCGATCCCACGCCTGCAGGCGGCCGGCTTCCGCGTCTCTTCGACTCCCGTGTCGTCCACGCGTCCAGCTGGGACCGTGCTGACGCAGTCTCCGGCCGGAGGGACCACGGCGACACGCGGCTCGACGGTGCGGATGACCGTGTCCGGAGGCCGGCAGGTGCGCACCGTGCCGGACGTCGTCGGCGAGACCGAGGCCGCCGCGGATCGCATCCTGCGCAACGCCGGGTTCACGGTGCGAGTGGTGGACAGGCCTGTTACCGATCCCGGGCAGCAGGGGCTCGTCGTCGAGCAGGACCCAGGGGCCGGGACGCGCGTGCAGGGCACGACTCAGGTGACGATCTACGTCGGCCGCCAGGCCTGACCTGACCTGCGACTCTTAGGCGATGCCGCGCATCGCCTGGATTCTGCTCTCGGCCGTGGCCGCGCTGCTCTTTGTCGGGCTCGCCGGCGCAGCCTTCGTGATCGCCTCGGGCTCCGGCTCGGAGGCTGACGGGTCGGACACCACGCTCACCCTGGGCGAGCCAAGTGGCCGGCTGCAGCTTCCGCTGGCGGGTGACGACCAGGCATTCATGCTGGCGCAGCACAAGGGTCGAGTGCTCATCGGCATGGCCGCAAGGCCGGGAGGCCCGGTCGAGGTGGCGGCCCTCGGCGGTGAGACGCCTGTTTCATCCGAAGACCTGTCGTTCGCCGTCGACGGGAAGCTCGTCACGGCCGCTCCCTGCGGCCGGGCCTGCTCACGGCTCGACGTTGACGCCTTCAACGGCGCGCGACGGAGGATCACCGTGAACGCGCCCGACAGGTTCGAGTTCGTCTTGCCCAAGGCGGTGCCCGCCTTAGAGAGTCGGCTCTTCGCGAGAGTGCAGCGGGAGATGCGCTCCCTGCGGACGCACCGGTATACCGAGGAGCTGACCTCGGGCGCGGGCGGCGGAGTGCGATCGATCTTCGAGGTGCGCGCCCCCAACCGACTGGCGTTTCGGACCGGCGACGGGTTCCGCTCGATCATCATCGGGCGGAACCGATGGGACTTCCGCAACGGGCGCTGGGAGCGCTCGGCGTTCCCGGGCCTTCGCGTCCCCACCTACATGTGGGACGGCGCGCGCAACCCACGCTTGTTGGGATCGACGCGCTACCAGGGTGGGTTGGTCCAGATCCTCTCCGTGTATGACGACCGCCCGATCCCCGCCTGGTTCCGGCTCGTGGTGGATCAACAGGACCGGGTCCTCGACGCGCGCATGATCGCGCCGAGTCACTTCATGCGCCAGCAGTTCAGCGCCTTCAACGGGCCGATCGTGATCCGGCCACCGACATGAGTCACCAGCACCGCCACGGCCTCGACCGAACGCGCAGCCGGCGCGCTCTCGGCGCCGTGCTCGCGTTGACCGCGGCCTACACCGTGGTCGAGCTCGTAGGCGGTCTGGCCACCGACAGCCTGGCGCTCCTCGCAGACGCCGGTCACATGCTGGGTGACACGGGGACGATTGCGCTTGCGCTGTTCGCGTCGTGGCTGGCCGCCCGCCCGGCGACGGCACAGCGGAGCTTCGGCTACCGGCGGGCCGAGATCCTGGCTGCGCTCGCCAACGGAGTCGCCCTCGTCGTGGTCGCGATCTGGATCTTCATCGAAGCGGTCGAGCGGTTCTCGAATCCGCCGGAGATCCTCGCCGGCTGGGTGCTCGTCGTCGCGGGCATCGGGCTGGCCGTGAACCTCGTCGCGGCGGGGATCCTCGCGCGCGCCGCGGGTGAGACCCTCAACGTTCGCGCGGCCTATACGCACGTGCTCACAGACCTTGCGGCCTCCGCCGGCGTGATTGTCGCCGCGCTCGTCGTGCTCGCGACCGGCTGGCGGTATGCAGACCCGCTCGCCGGCCTGGTCATCGGGCTCCTCGTGCTGGCGAGCTCGTGGACGATCCTGCGCGACTCGGTTTCGATCCTGCTCGAGTCGACTCCTGCGGGGATCGACGCGGTCGACGTCGGGCACCGGATGGCGCAGGTCGAAGGCGTCGTCGAGGTCCACGACTTGCACATCTGGACGATCACGTCGGGCTTTCCGGCGCTTTCGGCGCACGTGCTCGTCCGCGCAGATGACGATGGGCATGCCCGCCGGCGAGAGCTGGAAGCGATCCTCGCGGACGAGTTCGGCCTGCGCCATACGACGCTCCAGGTGGAGCACGTGACCGACCGGCAGCCGGTGCAGATCACGCCTCTACGCAAGCAAGACTGAGGGCCTCTCCTTCAGACGGGCTGGCTCCGGCGCTCTTCGCTTGCCTTTTCGAGGGCGGCGAGGCCCTCGCGGAAGCTCGCGGGGATCTTCGGCGCCTCCTGGACCGCCTCCTGGACGGGCTCGGCAACGGGCCTGGCGCCGAGTCGTACGAGGGCGCGCTCACGCTCGGCGAGCTCCGCGGCCTGGTGACGTAGCCGGCCCAGCGTGTCCATCTTCTCCCGCTCGGCCGCCTCGACTTCGCGCTCGCGGCGTGCGAGCGCTGCCGTGCGGGCGCCGAAATCGGCTTCGGCCGCAGCGAGGTCGCTATCGCGCTGCGCGAGCGCTGCCGAACGTGCCTCGACGGCGCGGGCGCTCTCGGCGGCCGCCTGCTGCTCGAGGTCGAGGTCCGCGCGCAACCGGGTGAGCGTGCGCTCGATCTCGTCGAGGGTCTGCTGCCGCTGGTCGAGGTGCTCGCGCTGCTCGGCCAGGTTCGCTTCCACGCCCTCGACCTCGGACGAGCGCTGCTCGAGGTCGCGTTCACGGGCTGAGAGCGCGGTTTCGCGGTACGCCTCGTCCTCACTTGGCACCGGCTTCTCGGATCTCCGTGTCAGCGTCCCGCGCTTTCGCCGTAGCTTGCGCTCCTTCTGCTCGAGCTCGTCTCCGCGGGCGGCGAGAGCTGCTTCACGGCGCGCCAGGTCGCTCTCCTTGCCGTCCAGGACGCCCGTGCGCTCGTCGAGCTCGACCGCGCGCCGATCGAGGTCGCCCTCCTTCTCGCCTGCGGAGAGTGCTTTGGCATCGAGCTCGTCTGCGCGGCGCTGGAGGATCGACTCGCGTTCAGCTACCTCAGACTCGCGCCCGGCGAGGCGCGCCTCCCGGTCGTTGAGCGCCGCGGCCAGGCTCGGAAGCTCCCGCTCCCGCTCCACGGCTTCCGCTTCCCGCTGCTCGAGCTCGTCGGCTCGAGCCTCGAGCTCAGGAAGCCGGCTCTCGCGCTCCTCGAGCTCCTTGGCGCGGGCCGCAAGGTGGGCTTCTTGCTGTTTCAGGACGGCGGCGGTCTCGCCGTGCGCCGCCGCTGCCGTCTCCACTTCGGCGGCGCGAGCTTCCAGGTCCGGAACGCGCCCTTCGCGGTCGTCGAGCTCTGTCGCGCGTGCGGCGAGCTCGGCCTCGCGGCGCTGGAGGTCGGCCGCCAGCTCTTCGTGGGCTGCGGCCGACGCGTCGATCTCGGCAGCTCTCCGTTCCAGGTCGGCGAATGCGCGCTCCCGCTCGGCGAGCTCATTGGCGTGGTGCTCGAGTTGCCCTTCGCGCGCATCAGCCTCGCTGCGCGCTGCAGTCAGGGCCTCGTCTGCGGCCTGGAGTTGAGCGGCTCGCCCCTCGACCTCTTCGATCCGCAGCTCGTGAGCCCGCTCGTGCTCGGCGAGCGAGCGGGCGCGGCTTTCGAGGCCGGCGTCGGCCTGGCCTTCCTCCGACGGCTGACGCCGCTTGCGCTCCGTCAGCGGCAAGAACCAGTGACGTTGGGCCCGCAACACGCGGGCGCGTCGCCCGAGCCGGCGCTCGTGATGCTCG
>JBOHAU010000153.1:0-4495 GCA_050698015.1 Gaiellaceae bacterium | reverse complement strand
CCTGCGATTCGAAGCTCTATGTCAGGGCGAAGGTCGGCTTGTGCTCGACGTACTCGAGCCGGACGTGCTCGGGAAGCCAGACGAAGACCGCGAGCGTGTTCGGCGCGTCGACGAAGTCCTGGACTTCGATGTCCCGCTCCTCGGCCGCTCGCCGGTGCTCTTCGGCCGAGTCGACGAGCACGGCCAGGTGGTTGAGCAGCGGCCGCTCCGGAGCTCCCGGGTCGCCGGGATGGAACTCGACGAAGGCACCGGAGACCTCCACGCGCGGCGCCCCGGATTCGCCCGGCTCAGCCGCATCGAAGCCGTAGTCGCTGTACCTCGCGGCCGTCTGGTCCGGGTCGGCGGAGTAGAGGGCGACGTGGTCGAGGTCATAGTCGGTCTCGGTCTGTGCCTCGACGAGCCCGATCCGGACGTCGTCACCGAGGTCGAGGAACGCGGTCCTATTCTCCCGCTCGACGGGAAAGTCGGTCGGAAGCTGGGCGAGCGCCGAGTCGAGGTCGTTCACGCGCAGCGCGACGTGCTTCAGCGCCCCGCGTTCTCGCGGCCCTTCCGCGTCGAAGAGCGTCAGCTTCCCCTTGAGGGCGTCCCGGCCGACGAGCGTGAAGCGGTCGGTGCGCTCGATCACGTGCATCCCGACGTGGTCGGTGAGAAAGCCCGCGATGCGATCGCGGTCGTCCAGCCAGAAAGCGACGTGATCGAGAGTCTTGGGGCGCACGGAGCCGGGAAGGATAGTTACCCGACTCCGTGTCGCGGAACGTGCATTTCTTACTTGCGGCGATCGACCGCGCGCCGGAGCTGCTGCTTGTTCATCTTCGAGCGGCCGGGGATGTTCATCTGCTTGGCCTCGTTGTAGAGCTGCTCCTTCGTCCGCCCCTTCGGCCGGTTGCTCCTCGAGCGAAGGCCGCCGCGGCGACCTGAGGAGATCTCACGTCTCGACGTGCGAGACGAGGTGCGTGCTTCACCCGAGCGGGCCCGTTCCTTGTTGACGGTGCGCGCGGCGATCTCCTTGGCGCGCTTGGTCGACGCGCCCTGCTCCTTGGCGCTTTCCTTGATGTGCTCGTACTGCCGTTCGCGCTTGTTGCTCCATGCTTGCTGAGGCATAGACCCTCCTTTTGGTCCTCTGGAGGGGTACCCAGCTGACGCGGAGTTATTCCAGCGGCGGGTTCTGGACGTTGTGCTCGGTCGCGTACTCGTCGGTGAGCTGGTTCACGACCTCGGCACCGTCGCCGTAGGCGTAGTTGATCTTGATGAAGGGCTCCCACTTGTCGGGGAGCGCGTCCTCCGGGAAGATCGCCTCGACCGGGCACTCGGGTTCGCAGGCGCCGCAGTTCGAAGTCAGGACGCCCCCAGCGAGGGTGAAGGTGTGCTTCTCTGGAACGACGGCGCAGAATGTGTCGGCTTCGTCGGCTTCCTGCTCCTCGACGCTCATTACGCGCCAGAAGGATTCCCTCGTGGCTAGGTAAAGCCACCGGATCGGACGAGTACGGGCGCCGTAGTTAGTTCTGAGATTGCCCTCCTCGCCCGATCCGATAGCCACGAAACCTGCGATCACGGCGGCCTGCTCGAGCCAGGCGAGAGCCTCATGGTCGATTGAGCGAATCCGCCACGAGCGCGCTTTGACGGGATCGCCATCGGCGGCGAGCCATCCGTCGACGAAGCCCGTGATGTACTCGACGTCCCCTGTATCCGGAAGCACACGCTTCAAGTTCGAACACGACCGAACGATGCCCGTCCCCGAATAGCCCGGATGGACCGCATAGCCGCGCTCGAACCTCACCTCATCGAAGAAGTCGCGGAATCGCGCAACTCGCCCACCGAACAACTGGACTTTGTGGAAATGCTCTTCGGTGGTCCGGACCTCGCGCTCGCGTGTTCCGTCGCCGAAAACGAGTCCGTGGAGCACGCCGAGCCGGTACGTCTCGCCGCTGCGCTTCGGCGTGTTCTTCACCGCGGGAACGAACTGGCCGACTCCGAGAGAGTCGGTCATGTCCCCGTCGGCGAGCGGCCACCGGTGCGTTGGCGTGGCCCAGATCGTACGCCTGAACTTCGAGATGTTGCGCGTCGTCAGCCGCGTGCCGCCGTACCGGTCACGCTCCTCGAACGCGGGCGCCAGCTCGAGCTTGACGAGCGGCCTGCGACGGAACCGCTTCACGACTGCCGGCTTGAAGCCGTCGTCGGTCAGCACGCGGCACGCCTGGTCCTCGAGCTCCGCGAAGGTGCGCAACCCCCACGAGGTCACCAGCTGCTCGGTCGGCGCGAAGCAGTCGATGCACTCCTCGGGGTCGATGATGAGGATCCGCTCGAACTCGTGGATGCAGTCGACCGGGCAGACGTCGACGCACGACCTGTCTTTGATGTCGATGCAGGGCTCGGCGATGATGTACGTCACTGCGAGCTGAGCCTACCTGGATGGTTGATGCCACGATCTCGCGCGTCCGGATGCGCGATCTGACGCGTCTGGGCCGCTCCCGCCCGAAGGGGCGAGCTCATGGCATCACCCATCACGCAATGAGCTGTTCGACGAGCTGTGGGGCTCGCTCGGCGAGCGCCGATTTCGCCACAACCTGATCGAACCCGGCCTCGTGTGCACGCCGCAGCCCAGCGGTGTCCGCATGATTCGTAAAGCCGAGTATCGGCGTCTCCGGAAAGGCGTCCGCGACCTCGTCCGGGTCTACCCGTGCGATGTCGGCGATGACGAGATCGGGCGGGTCCACGCCGTCTGCCGAAATGAAGTGGTGCGCGGGCAGGGACGCTTCGAGCTTTCCGCGGAAGAAGAGATCGACCCCGGTCAGCAGGATCGTCGCCACACCGTTTCGAGGGTAACACTCCGGCTGTGAACGATGGGTTACAGGCCGGTCTCCAACAGATCGCCCGGGGCGAGTACTTCGAGGCCCACGAGACCCTCGAAGACGTCTGGCGCGCGGCGGAGCCTGCCGAAAAGGACTTCTTCCAGGGCCTCGTCCACGTCGCCGTCGCCTGGTACCAAGCCGGCCGTGGAAACCGGGTCGGCTGCGAGCGGCAGCTCGAGAAGGCGGCGCGGCGGCTCGCGCCGTTCGCGCCCGAGTATCGGGGCGTCGGTCTGGAGCTGCTGCTCCTCTCGCTCGACGAGGCGCGGCGCAGAGTCGCCGAGGGATCACTCGACCTGTCTCCCCCCTTCCTCGCGTGGGGCGAGACGCCCTACGGCTGCTCGGTCGTCGTTTGGCGCGTGGGCAAGAACGACCGCGAGTACCTGATCCTGCACCGGAACACGGAGCGCGGGCCGGCGTACGAAGGGGACTGGGCCTGGACGCCGCCGTCAGGCTCCCGCGAAGCCGGTGAAGACCCTCGACAGTCCGCGCTGCGCGAGCTTCGCGAGGAGACCGGCCTTGAACTCGAAGTTGCACCGGCTGGGGTCGGCGGCGACCAGTGGGCCGTCTACGCGGCCGAAGCGCGACTCGACGCCGAGGTCGTCTTGAGCGACGAGCACGATCGGTTCCGCTGGGTCTCGGCGGAGGAGGCTGAGCGCCTCTGCCTGCCGGCCCTCGTCGGCGAGGCGATCACGGCATTCGACGCGCGCCTAGAACGTTCCTAGGCCGACCCACTCGAGCGCTCGGTTCACCCCGACCCGCAGCCAGGCGTCCCGGTGGAAGAAGAGCAGGAGCCCGAGGATCACGAGCGACGCGCCGCTGACGACGCGGATGATCTGGTAGTGGTCGCGGAGCCAGCGGAACGCGCTCATCGCTCGGACGAACGCGACCGCGGCGAGCACGAAGGCGATCCCGAGCCCGGCTGAGTAGGCAGCGAGCAGCACGGAGCCCTTCAGTGCGGTTTCGGCGTTCCCGGCCAGGACGAGGACCGAAGCGAGCACCGTGCCGATGCACGGGGCCGCGCACACGGCGAAGGCCGCGCCGAGCAGCGCTCCCGACCCGCGATTCGAGGCGCGGCCGAGAAGGCCGGGGGCCACGAGCCGCTCCGGCCACGGCAGGAGACCGATGAACGCGAGGCCGAGCACGACGAGGATGAGGCCGGCGACCTCGGCGCGCCGGTTGAGGTCGAGGAGCCCGCCGAGCGCTGCAGCCGCCGCGCCGAGCGCGACGAAGACGACGGTGAACCCCAGCAGGAAGGGGACGCTTGCCCTCGCGACCCTCCACCCGACGCGCGGCTCCCCAAGCCGGTCGACCTCCACGGCGGACACCGCCGACAGGTAGCCGGGGACGAGCGGCAGGACGCACGGCGTGATGATCGAGAGCAACCCGGCGAGAAACGCGACCGGAACTTCAGTCGTCATTGCTGACGGGTGATGGCACGATCTCGCGCGTCCGGATGCGCGATCTGACGCGTCTGGGCCGTTCCCGCACCGACCACCGGCCCGCAAGCGGGCCGCCGCCCGGCGCGTGCGCTTCACGACGCCGAGTCGTCACCGATGCCCGCTGGCATCGGCAACGCCTCGCCGCCGCGCCCCAGAGCGGCCAGTTCGCGCCCCGAACGGGCGATCTCATGCCATCACCCGTCATAC
>JBOHAU010000152.1:0-2087 GCA_050698015.1 Gaiellaceae bacterium | reverse complement strand
CACTGACGAGGAGTTCGGCACTTACAGGCAATTCGGCAGCCGGCTCGAAGGGCATCCGACTCCCTCGCTTCCGTGGGTCGACGTCGCAACCGGCTCGCTCGGCCAGGGCCTCCCGATCGGCGTCGGCATGGCGCTCGCAGGCAAGCGGCTCGACCGGCTCCCGTTCCGCACCTGGGTCATCTGCGGCGACAGCGAGATGGCCGAGGGCTCGATGTGGGAAGCGGCCGAGCACGCTGCCTTCTACGAGCTCGACAACCTGACCGCGATCATCGACGTCAACCGGCTCGGGCAGCGCGGAGAGACCATGCACGGCTGGGATCTCTCCTCGTACTCCGACCGCCTGCGCGCCTTCGGCTGGCACGCAATCGAGATCGACGGCCACGACATGGAGCAGATCGACGCCGCCTACCGCGAGGCGGAGTCCACGACCGACAAGCCGACCGCGGTCGTCGCGAAGACGCTGAAGGGCAAGGGGTACTCGAAGGTCGAGGACCAGGGCGGTTGGCACGGCAAGGCGGTCGCGGAGGAGGCGGTCGAGGAGCTCGGCGGCGTCCGGAACATCACCGTGGACGTTCCGAAGCCCGAGCCCGCGGAGCGTCATCAGTTCGATGCGTCGGGTACCCCGGAATGGCCGAGGTACGAGGTCGGCTCCAAGGTGGCGACGCGCAAGGCGTACGGCGACGCGCTCGCGGCGCTCGGAGGCTCGGATCCGATGGTGATCGCGCTCGACGGCGAGGTCTCGAACTCGACCTACGCCGAGATCTTCCGCGACGCTCACCCGGAACGGTTCTTCGAGATGTACATCGCCGAGCAGCAGATGGCCGCCGCGGCCGTGGGGATCCAGGTGCTCGGATGGAAGCCGTTCGCCTCCACGTTTGCGGCGTTCTGGAGCCGCGCGTACGACTTCGTCCGCATGGCCGCGATCAGCCGGGCGAACCTGAAGCTCTGCGGCTCACACGCCGGGGTCTCGATCGGCGAGGACGGGCCCTCCCAGATGGCGCTCGAGGACCTCGCCGAGTTCCGCGCGATCAACGGCTCGACCGTCCTCTATCCGTCGGACGGGAACCAGACGGCCAAGCTCGTGCAGGCCATGGCCGACCTCGACGGCATCTCGTTCCTCCGGACGACCCGCGCCGACACGCCGGTGATCTATGAAGCCGACGAGGAGTTCCCGGTCGGCGGCTCCAAGACGGTGCGCTCGACGGACGACGACGACATCACGATCGTGGCCGCGGGCATCACGCTCCACGAGGCGCTGGCGGCAGCCGATCGCCTCGCCGAGGAGGACATCGCTGCACGGGTCATCGACCTCTACTCGGTCAAGCCGATCGACACGGAGACCATCCACGCGATTCGGACGCCGATCGTCACAGCCGAGGATCACTGGGCGGAAGGCGGCCTCGGGGAGGCGGTGCTGGCGGCGCTCGCCGATCTCGAGGACCGGCCGCCCGTGCAGATCCTCGCGGTGCGCGAGCTTCCGCACTCGGGCAAACCTGCGGAGCTCCTGGCCGCCGCCGGGATCGACGCCGAGGCGATCACCGCCGCCGCTCGAGCCCTGGTCAGGGCCGGCGTTTCCGCCTGATCACTCCGGATCGAGGTCGATCCGTACCGTCATCAGGTCGGTGCCCATCAGCCGGACGACGCGCGCGTTGAGAGCAGGGAGAGAGCGCTGTCGCTCGAGGGGATCGTCGTCGGGCAGCGCGTGGGCCGTCCCCATCCGCCAGCGCCCGCCGACGAGGACGCGAACCCGCGGGTCGGCCGCGATGTTCCGGACATAGCCGGCCTTGCGCCCGTGCTCGGCGACGATCCAGAACGTGTCGCCGACCAACCCGTTCCCGACCGGGTTCTGCCGCGTGAGGCCGGTCTTCCGCCCGCGGGTCTCGAGGATCGCCCAGCTGCGCACCAGCCCTAGGCGCACCGCGAGCTTCACTACCGGGTTGACGACGTAGCGCGAGAGCGCGGTGCTGAAGCGCCGCTTGCTCATACCACGGTGTCGAGGTTCTCGAGCGCTCGTCGGAAGAGGCCTTCGAACCAGGCACGCCCGCCGAGCGCGAGGAAGAGCCGGTCCCACGGCGACGCCTCCGGAA
>JBOHAU010000151.1:0-35036 GCA_050698015.1 Gaiellaceae bacterium | reverse complement strand
GTCCTCCACTGCCTCCCCGCGCACTACGGAGAAGAGATCACCGAGGAAGTCCTCTACGGCCCCCACTCGGCGGTCTGGGACCAGGCCGAAAACCGGCTCCACGCCCAGAAGGCGCTGCTGGCGCTGATCGTGCCGTAGCGGTGGCCCTTCCAGTGATGTCTCCGAGTTTCTGGGTCGCGAGCCCAAGGCGCCGACTCGTCGGCGCCGACCAGAAGAGGCCGTGCCGGCTTTGCCGGCGCGGTCGTCTCAAGCCAGAGTTCGCACTCCAACGAGCCAAGGTCTGATGACCATGGTGAGGCGGAGGGTGGGCTCTGGTGCAGCGTGATCGCGGGCCAGAGGCCGGCATGCATTGCTGGGTGGGTCACCTCATCCCTTCGTTTGCGCGGTCAGAGACGAGTAAGAGCCCGGCCAGCAGGACGAAGTTCGCGACGATGCTCGAACCGCCGTAGCTCACGAACGGCAACGTGATCCCCGTCAACGGGATCAGGCGGACGATCCCGCCGATGATGATGAACGCCTGCAGGGTGAACGCGAACGTGAGCCCGACGGCGAGCAGCTTCGAGAAGCCGTCTTGCGCCAGCAGCGCGATCCGGAACCCGCGGGCGGCGAAGAGCATGTAGACGAGCAGGAAGCCGCTGATCCCGATCACGCCGAGCTCCTGGGCCAGCGCGGAGTAGATGAAGTCGGTGTTCAGGTACGGGATCAGCCAGTTGCCGTCGGCGTCGGTGAAGGTGCCTTCCCCGAACCCGGCCCCGCCGAAGCCGCCGTTCGCGATCGAGTAGAGCGACTGGATCGTCTGGTAGCCCTTGCCGAAGGGGTCGTCCCAGGGGTTGAGCCAGATCTGGACGCGCTCCTCAACGCGCGGGATGACCGTGTAGAGGGCCGCAGCGCCGCCGACGAACAGCGCGCCGCCGGCGATCACGAACCAGACCTGCGCCGTGGCCACGTACAGCATCGCGAGGAAGATTCCGAAATAGAGGAGGCCGCCGCCGAGGTCGTTCGTAACGACGAGAACGAGCATCGCGCAGCCCCAGATCAGGAAGAGCGGACCGAGGTCCTTGAGCCGGAACTGGGCGAGCACCTCCCGCTTCTCGCGCAGATACCCCGCCAGGAACACGATCAGGAGGATCTTCGCGAGCTCGCCGGGCTGGAAGTGGAGCGGGCCGACGTGGACCCAGAGCCGAGCGCCGTTGACCGTCTTCCCGACGTACGGAAGCGCCGGCAGGAGGAGGAGGCCGATCGCGCTGAGGCCGAAGAGGTACTTGTAGCTCTCGAGCTTCCGGAAGTCCCCGCGCAGGACGAACAGCGACGCGGCGAAGGCTGCCAGGCCGATCACGATCCAGAGTCCCTGCCTGAACGCGTCGTGCTCGTCGAGCCGGTAGATCTCGGTCACGCCGATCCCGGTCATCAGCCCGGCCATGGGCAGGAGGTACGGATCCGCGTTCGGCACCGTCACCCTGGCGATCGCGTGCGCCGCGATGTAGAGGCCCAGGAAGAACAGCCCGTACGACAGCGACGCTGAGTTCACGACCTCCTGACGGGCGATGTAGACGCTCGCGAAACCGAAGCCGACGAGCGTCCCGACCACGACCAGGCTTGCGAGCTCTCGGTTCCGGAGGCTCAGCATCAGGATTGACCCAGCAGCCAGAGGATCGCCGCGGCGATGATCAGCAGCACTGCGAGCGCAGCGAGCACCGGGAGGACCCGGCCGCGCTTCCCCGGCTCGGCAACGGCGATCGCAGGTTGCCCGTCGCTTTCGTCGAACGTGTCTTCGTCGGGCAGGCCGGCGGTACGCACGGTGTCGGCGGTCTCCTCCGCGCGCTCCCCGGCGCCGGAGACCTCGAAGAAGACGACCGTGATGTTGTCTTCGCCGCCTCCTCGGTTGGCTGCGTTGACCAGGGCCTTGGCCGCCTCTTGGAGGTTGGGTCGGTTCCGTTCGACGGCATCGAGGATCGTCTCGTCGTCGACCATCGAGGTGAGGCCGTCGGAGCAGAGGAGAAAGAGATCGCCGGGCGACGCTGCGACGGAGAACGTGTCGACGTCCACGTCCGCCTCCGTCCCGAGCACACGGGTGATCACCGAGCGTTGCGGATGCGTCTCCGCTTCCTCGGGGGTCAGCTTGCCGCTGCGCACGAGCTCGGCGACGAGCGAGTGGTCGTCGGTGAGCTGCTCGAGCTGTCCGCCCCTGATCAGGTACGCGCGTGAGTCTCCGACGTGGCCGATCGCGACGTGGTCGTCCTCGACGAGCGCCACCGTCATCGTGGTCCCCATGCCCGAGGCGTCGCGGTCCTCGTGGGCCCGGCGGAAGACACGGCGGTTCGCCTCCTCGATCAGCGCCGCCACGTGCGCCTCGCCGCTCTCGTCGCGGTTTGCGCTCTCCTGGACCGCGGCTGCAGCGAGCCCGGAGGCGACCTCGCCGGCCTTCGCCCCGCCCATGCCGTCGGCGACGGCGAAGAGCGGCGGCTCGACGACGTAGGCGTCCTCGTTGTGCCGGCGCCGCCGTCCCGGATGGGAAAGAGCAGCTGTCTCGCCGAGCCTCACCACTCGTACCTCAAGTCCGTTTCACCAACGCGGATGACGTCGCCCGGAGTGAGCTTCTGCGGCCGCGAGAGCTTGATGCCGTTGACGAAGGTGCCGTTCGTCGACTTGAGATCCTCGAGCCAGACCCCGTCCCGTCGTGGCTCGATGCGCGCGTGGTGGACCGACGCGAACTCGTCCGTGTCGAGCACGAGGTCGTTCTCGCTCGCCCGGCCGAGCGTCACAGGCGTCGAATCGAGCTCGCGCTCGGTACCGGGCACGATCGCCGGGCTGGCGAGCACGACGAGCATGCCAGTCTGAGGCCGGCCGAGCCCGGCCGCGGCGGCCTGCTGCGGCGCCAGGACGAAGCTCTCCTGGGGCAGGCGCAGGTCCTTGGCGACGGAGCGAACGATTCGCCAGATGAAGAAGTAGAGCAGGAGCAGGAAGCCGACCTTGAGGCCGAGCAGGACGGCTTCGACTTCGACCGCGGCGACGATCATGGCCGGTTGAAGACGAGCTCTGTCGACCCGAGCGTGATTCGATCGTCGTCGTCGAGCTTCGCGCGCTTCAGTGCATGGCCGTTGACCGAGATGCCGTTCGTGGAGCCGAGGTCGACGATCCAGTAGGCCGAGCCCTCCTGGCGGACCTCAGCATGCCGCCGCGAGACGTTGGGGTCCGAGATCCGGATGTCGCAGTCCTTCGAGCGGCCGATCACGACGCTTGTCTTCTGGAGCTCGTGGGGCTTGCCGTTGACGGTCAGAGTCGCCGGCGGCTCCGGCTCCGGGTCGAGACCGAGCTCCTCGGCCGACGCAGCCTCGGTCTCCGCCGGCGCGGCGCGGTAAATGCGTGTCGCACCGGGCTCGGGAGCCGGCTCGGGCTCCTGTTCGGCGGCCTCATGCTGGATCATGCGGTTGGCGATGCCGAACAGGCCGACCTCGAGGTCGTCGTCGGTCTGGAACGAGACGTCCGGCTTCGAGAGCAGGACGTAGCCCTCGCGGCGAGCATGCTCGCCGAGGTACTGCTCGAGCTCCTTGATCAGCGCGGGCTCGTAGCTCTCGAACTGATCTCGGTCACCCGTCGAGAGGTAGACGACGTACTCGTTGGGCGCGTAGACCTGCGAGACCGAGACCATCTTGTAGTCGTCCATCTCCTTCGCGAGCTTGCGGGCCAGCTCGACCGGTTGCACGTTGCGACGGAAGGCGCGCCCGAACGCGCCTTCGAAGAGCGATTCGATCTTTTGCTCGATCTGCCTGAGCACGGGTCGACCCGGCGCCGAGTCTAGCGTTCGAACCAGCGGCTTCCGACAGCGAAGACGGCGCAACAGAGCCAGATTCCGGCGACCACAGGCAGCGCATGGACGGCCTGTACCGGCAGGAGCATCAAGGCCAGCGAGCCCGCGCCGAGCATCGCCAACGGCCAGAGGCCTCGCTGGCCGGCGATCGGCAGCAGCGCGGTCAGGATTCCGAGTGCGATCGCGGTCAGCGGGAGCTCCGGACGCGTGGCGAAGCCGTTCAGGAGCGCCGTGACGACCGCTCCCACGTCCTCGCTGCCGCCGACGCCGAGCTCGGGTGCTTCGCGGCCGCTCAGCGGCAGCGTTGCGCCGCTCAGGCCGGCCACTGTGCCCGCGAGGAGCACGGCGAGCGCCCCGTGAATGCCGCGCCAGATCGCGCTACGCACCCGAAGGAAGGCGAGCGGCACGAGTGCAGTCGCCCCGAGTGGAGCCAGCAAGGGACCGACGACTCCCAAGAGCCCCTCGTCGGGACGGCGCCACGTCACGACGATCCAGGCTGCGGCGGCGAGGCCGTACGCGATCGCCAGACCGAGCGAGAGGTTTCCGAGCGGGAGAATCGCCGCGAGCAGGGCGAACGCGAGGCCGAGCCGGGGTCGAAGGGCGGCGAGGACCGCCGCGCCGGCTGCGAGCCCCCAGCCCCACCCTGCGGGATAGAACGGGAGGAGGGCCGCTGTGGCAGCGGTGAACAGCGCGGCGCTCGTTCCGGCCACGAGTCGCTGCGGCGCCGGCAGGTGGAGGTTCGGCAGTGCCCGCCGCCCGGCGGCGCGACGCCTCGACGCAAGCGCGTCGCGCAGCCGGTGGGCGAGCTCGAGGGCAACCGGCCGTCGCTCAGGATCGACTTCGAGGGAGAGGTCGATCGCGTCGAGCAAGGCCCTCGGCAGGTCCGGCCGGATCGTGTCGAGCGGCGGCGCGCCTGCTTCGATCCTGCGGGCGGTCTCGACGGGAGACGAGCTCCAGAAGGGGTGGTAGCCGACCAGTGCTTCCCAGAGGAGGACGCCGACGGCCCAGACGTCGGCCGCGTGCGACGCTTCGTCGCCGGCGAGCCGCTCGGGCGAGATGTACGCAAGGGTTCCGGGAACGTCGCCGGCGGCGGTCAGCGTCTCCGCTTCGGTGAACTGGGCGAGGCCGAAGTCGAGCAGACGCACGTCGACGTCCGGACCGTCGGCAACGAGTACGTTCGTCGGCTTGACGTCGCGGTGGACGATTCCGCTCGCGTGCGCGTGGGCGAGGGCCTCGAGGATCTGCACCGCGACCTCCACCGCCGCCCTGTCGCCGAGCTCGCCGGCGCGGATGCGATCGCGCATCGTCCTTCCGGGGACGTACTCGTAGACGATGTAGACGTTGCGGTCGTCGCTCGCGTACGCGTAGGCGCGCAGGCACTTGGGATGGCGAAGGCGGGCGGCGGCCTCGGCCTCGCGCTCCGCGCGGGTGCCGGCCTTGCCCTCACAGGAGACGATCTTCAGGGCAACGTCGAGCCCGTTCGTCTCGTCCCGGGCAAGCCAGACCGAGCCCGAGCCACCGCTGCCCAGCGGTTGCAGGGGCCGGTACCGGCCGAGGACGAGCTCACTGGCCGAAAGGGTCGCGACCGCTGTCGCCATGTGCGCTCCGGGTTAGGCGCCGCGGGGTGAAGTCCTTTGCAGGCCGAAGCAGGCGGTAGGGTCTTGCGGGTAGGGCGCGATGTCTGAGCGCGATAGCACCGAAATCGAGTTCGACTTCTTCGAGGAGCCGACGACGACCGAGGCGGCGCGGCCGGAGCGGAGGCCGCGGAGGTCACGAGGCCCGCGGCGACCGCCTGGACCGCCTTCGGGCCTAACGCCGCTGCTGCGCCTGGTCGGCTTGATCAGCTTCGCGATCCTGATCGTCGTCCTGCTCGTCTTCTGGATCTCCAGCTGCCGCGGCGAGGCCAAGAAGGACACGTATCGGTCGTACATGCAAGACGTCGACGGGATCGCGAACCAGTCGGAGCGGATCGGCGCACGCCTCAACACCACGCTGATCAGGCCCGACATCCGCCAGGCTGAGCTCACCCGGACCCTCGACGGCCTCGCCAGGCAGCAAGTCCAGCTGGTCGAGGCGGCAGAGGCCCTCGACGAGCCCGGCCCGCTGCGGGACGAGCACAACCACATGATCGACGCGCTGCAGTTCCGCGTCAGCGGGCTCTCCGGGATCGGAGACGTGTTCTCTCCCTCGTCTCGAACCCGCAACGCCAGCCAAGCCGGTGACCTCCTGGCAGCCCAGGCGCGCCGACTGATCGCGAGCGACGTGGTCTGGGACGACCAGTTCAAGGATCCGTCGAGGGTGGAGCTGCGCCGGCAGGGAATCCAGGGCGTGAACGTCCCGGACTCGAACTTCGTCCAGAACCCCACCCTCGCGACGTCGACCGCGATGGCGGCCGTCTGGTCGCGTGTCCGCGGCGGCGCCACGGGCCAACCGACGGCGCCCGGCTCGCATGGGCACAACCTCGTGTCGGTCAAGGTGCTCGGGGGCGCCACGCTCTCGCCCGACGAGCTGAACGAGATCGTGGCGACGACCGATCTCAGCTTCCAGGTCAACTTCGAGAACTCGGGCGACTCGACCGAGACGGGCGTTCAGGTCACGCTGACGATCCAGAAGAGCCCGGAGCCGATCGTGCGGCGGCAGACCGTCGACGTCACGGAGCCCGGCCAGGAGAAGACGGTGGTCTTCCGCAACATCAGCAACGTGCCGTTCGTCCGCCGGACGGCGCTTCAGGTCGAGGTCAACGAGGTCCCCGGCGAGACCAACCTGGCGAACAACACCGCCGAGTACCCCGTGATCTTCTCCTACCCAGGCGGCTGAGGTCCTTCCCCAGGGGTCTGACCCTCAACGGGGCGCCGACCCCGTCACGACCCGAGCGCGGCACGGCTTTCCTGCAGGGTCGAACCCTCAACCTCCCTCAACGGGGTCTGACCCCGACGGGGCGGCGGGACTAGCCGGATCCGGCCATGGCGCGGTCGACCGCTTCCTGCTCCTCCGGGGACAGGGCGACTGGGGCGCGGCCGTGGTCGAGCTCCTTCACGTAGATCCGCGCGTAGTCGCGTCCCTGAATCGCACTGAAGACGACACCTGAGCGCGCCGCGTCGAGGAACGCCATCGACGCCGACTGGTGTCCGCCGGCTCCCTCGTAGGCGTCGTAGCGGACGATCGACGTCTTCGAGACGCAGGCGTCGACGCGGCGATCGACACGTGCGATCCCGGCGGCGACCTCGTCGACCGCCCGATGGAGGTCGTCGATCCTCGCCTGCAGCGAGACGGCGAAGTCGACGAGATCGGACTTGCCTCCGCCGAGTAGGACCATCTGCGCCTCGCGCACCCGCCGGAGCTTGAGCCAGAGGTAGAGGACGATCGCGAGCGCGATCGCCGCGGCGCCGACTGCGCCGATCGCGATCCACGCCGCCGTGGCCGCCGAGACATTCACGGGGGCAGATCCTAGTGGCGTCTTGACGGCGCCTCGCTATCGTTTCAGGCGGTCATGACCCAGGTTCTCGTCCTGAATGCCAGCTACGAGCCGTTGAACGTCACCTCGGTTCGGCGTGCGCATGTCCTCGTGTTCAAGGGCAAGGCCGAGGTGATCGAGGCACTCGAGCAGCCGCTCCACTCTGCGACCGACACCTACCCCTGGCCCCATGTGATCCGCCTCGTGACCTATGTCTCGGTGCCTCGGACCGTGCAGCGCAAGATCTCGAGGCGGGCCCTCTTCGCACGGGACGGCTGGCGTTGCGCCTACTGCGGCACGACCAACGGCCGCCTGACACTCGACCACATCGTCCCGAGGAGCCGCGGGGGTGACTCGGTCTGGGAGAACGTCGTCACTTCCTGCGCGCCCTGCAACCTGAAGAAGGGCAATCGCCTGCTGCACGAGGTCGAGATGGTGTTGAGGACGAAGCCTCGCGTCCCGCAGCCGGTCCTCTACATCCGCCTGGCGACGCCGAAGATCCCCGCGGGCTGGCGGCAGTACCTGCCGGACCTGGGCGAAGCGACCGCAGCCGCCTAGCCGCGCTCGCGGGGGAGGTCGAGCGTCTCCCACTGGCTCCAGGAGCCGGAATAGAGCCGTGCCTCCCGGCCGGCGAGCGCCAAGCGGTGGACGGTCACGGACGAGGTGACGCCCGAGCCGCAGTAGGCGACGACCTCGCCGTCCGGCAGCTCCGGGAGCTCCTCGTTCCACGGCGCGTTCAGTGCGCCGGGGATCCGGCCCGGCACCTTGTCGATCGGATTCTCTTCGCCGCGCCAGCGCGCAGGGAGCCGCGCATCGACCAGAACGAGACTTGAGTCATCCAGCCGCGCCGCGATCTCGTCGGCCTCGATCGTGTCGCCAGTACGCTCACGCGGTGTGAAGACGTCCGGCTCGATTCGCTCGTCGCCAGTGGAAAGCGGTCCCAGCCACGCGTCGATCCCGTCCGCGAGCACGGCACAGTTCTCGTGGCCGAAGTGCCGCAGGAGCCACCAGAGCCGCTCCGCACCACCCATGCTCCCGTAGGCCACCACGTAGACGTCCTCTCCAATCCCCGCCCACCCGGCGGCTGTCGCGAACCGCTCCGCACTGGGCAGCGGATGTCGTCCCTGACCCTTCACGGACAGATCCGAGAGATCCGTGTCCGCGTCGAGGAAGGAGGCGCCCGGGATATGACCGGCGAGGTAGAGCTCCCGTCCCTTGTCCGGATTCCCCAGCTCCCAGCGGCAGTCGACGAACTGGTAGCGCACGGAGACGATTGTGACGGCGGAGCGCTCGGCGGCGTATCGAGGGCATGAAAACCATTCGCATCGCCATCGCTGCACTGCTCATCCTCGCCGTCGCCGCGCTCGCCGGAGTCGGCCGGCCGGAGGCCGCCGAGAGCGCAAGCGAAAGCCCACAAGCAGGGATCACCGTCACCGGGACGGGTGAGGTTCGCCAGACGCCGGATCGCGCCTCGCTCACGTTCGGCATCCAGACCGAAAGCGAGACGGCGGACAAGGCTCTCGCCGCCAACTCCGCCGCGACCCGCCGACTGATCGCGGCGCTCAAGGCCGCGGGAGTCGACGCGAAGGATCTGAAGACGGAGCACCTCGACGTCTCGCCCCGGTGGGACGTCGACAAGGTCCCCGAGTCGCGCGGCTACACGGCCAACTCGATGGTGACCGTCAGCAACCAGCCGCTCGACCGAGCGAGCCGGTTGAGCAACGTCGCGGTCGACGCCGGCGCCGACACCGTCTCGGGCCCGTCGCTCTCGGTCGCGGACACCAAGGCCGAGTACCGTCGCGCCCTCGAGCGTGCATTTGAGGACGCCCGCGAGAAAGCCGAGACGCTTGCAGCCGCGGCCGGTGCATCCCTCGGGAAGGTGACGGCGATCGCCGAAGGGAGCCAGCCCCAGCCGTACTTCGCGACGGCGGAGCTGCGCGCCGCCGACGCCAATGCGCCGATCGAGCCGGGCTCGGAGCAGGTGACGGCCGTCGTCACGGTGACCTTCGCGATCGGCTGAGGGATCGTCAGCGCGGGAGGGTGACCGCACGTACCCGCGCGCGACGGCCGACGTTCTCGGCCCAGGCGATTCGTCGCCCGACAATCGAGAGTCCGATCGGCGGCCTGGCGACTCGTGTGACGAGGCGCAGCCGGCCGCTGATCGCGTCGGCGACGAAGATCTTCCGTCCGTCGACGAGGACAACTGCTCGACGACCCGAGGCTGAGAGTGAAGAAACCCGTCGCGCGCCGGGGAAGCTGATTGCGCGCCGCCGCGGTGTGACGAACTCGAGTCGCCAGCCGTCGTCGTTGACGAGCGCCGCCGTAAACCAGCGCGTCACGCCGAGCTCGATCGCCGCACCGCGCGGCGTCGCACGCGCCAGAGTCTTGCCCGCGGGGCTGCGCACTTCTACGGGCGTGCGGGGCGCCGGCGTCCTGGTCAGCCGACGCGAGAGCGTAAAGATGTGCGAGTCGCTCGCGTCCTGCCAGTCGCGAGAGCGCGCGAAGGCCAGCTGTGAGTCGGGACCCCAGGCGGGCGCCGTGTCGTCGGTCTCGTCACCATCCTCGGTGCGTACACGCTTTCCGGTCCCGTCAGGCGCGACCTCGAGAATCTGCGAGACGTCGCGCGGACAACCGGCGTGCGCGTTCGTGCAGTGCGCGTAGGCGATCCGGCGCCCGTCGGGTGACCATGCGGGGTGCCGATCGCTGTCGGTGGTGAGGGACCGAAGCCCTCTGCCGTCTACACCGACGACTCCGAGGCCGGGATTCGTCGTCTGGGGCCGCGCGAACACCAGCTCGGCGCCGTCCGGCGACCAGTCGGGGTCCATCGCTCCCGAAACCACGACGCGCTCACCGCTGCCGTCGGTGCCGGTGACGAGAATCGAGCCATCGCGCACGAAGGCGATCTTCGTCCCGTCCGGAGACCATGCTGGGTTTGTCCCGCGAGCGATGACCACGCGAGGGGCGCTGGTCCCGAAGAGGACTTTCACCGAGCCGCGGTCGTCGAACGCCAGCTCGCCGGCGGGTGACCAGTCCGGATTGCGTCCGGACATCGTCAGCCGGCGGGCACCAAGGCCGTTCGCGTTCACGATCCAGATGCCACCGCGACAGTTTCCCTTGCCGCCGCTCGCGAAGGCGATTCGCCCGGCTGGGTACCAGGACGGCTCCTGCGCGCAGTCCAACGTCCGCACCGCACGGGCAAGTGCCCACCGTCCCTCGCCCGCGCCAAGGGCGGCGAGATTTCCGATCGTGCGAGTCAGGCGCCTGCTCTTGACGCGGCCGTCGTATCGGTAGATCGGCCCGGGGGTCGCGTCTTCTGGGCTCGACCAGTAGTACACCCCGCGCCCATCGGTTACCGGGGGAACGATTTCATTGAACCCCAGGTTGTAGATCGACTGATAGTCGATCGCGGTCACTCGCCGCATGCGCAGCGACGCTGTCATCAGGTTCGTGAACTCGGTCAGATTGGTGCCGCCCGCGGATTCCCAATAGGCGCGGTCGCCGGCGAGCACCATCGCTTCTGGGCCCCCCTCACCGAGTTCGCAGCGATGTCGGATCACAGTCCGCTTGCCGGTCCCGAGGTCCTGCATGAAGAGGGAGTAGCACTCCAATTTTCTCGGCGCGATCCAGGCGAGATAGCGACCGTTCTGGGCGAAGCTCCACACTGCACTGGGGATCGTCGCGACGGTCTGTGGGCTAGGGCCGGTGGAAGACGCGACCGCGGCTGGGACGCTTAGAGCGAGCGCGAGAGCAACGACCGCTAATCCCTTCACCGGCGGACGACGCGCTCGCAGCTCCGAGCCACGAGATCGAGACGGTCGGCCATGACGACGTCGAACTGGGGGCCGCAACGGATCCGGTCGCGTGCGCCGTCGCGCGCGAAAATCGTGTCGTAGCCGTCGCCGCCGAGCAGCAAGTCCCGTCCCTTTCCGCCGTCGAGCGTGTCGTTCCCGCTTCCGGCGTCGACGGCGTCGTTGCCGCCGAAGGTGTGGATCTCGTCGTTCCCGGCGAGCGCACAGACCCAATTGGTGACGGAGCTGCCCGTGAGCTCGTCTGAGCTCATCGTCCCGATCGTCTTGCAGCGGTGGATCTGAGGGCTCGCCACGTCGTCGCAGTCACGGACGGCGTCGACGGCGTCGACGAGGACGAGGTCGCGCTCGCCGCCGCAGTCGATCGTGTCGCGCCTCCCGTCCCGGGTGTCAGCGAAATCAGCGCCTGCGCGCAAGCGCACGACGTCGCGGCCGGGGCCGGGGTAGACGCGGTCCGGGCCCAGCCCCGCGTCGATCGTGTCGTTTCCTGCCAGCGCGAGGATGAAGTCCTGCCCGGATCTGCCGCAGATCGTGTCCGCGCCGGCGGTTCCGACCAGCCGGTCACCGTACTCCCGTGCGACGAGCGTGCACGGAAGCGCCTCCATCGTGAGGACTGCGACATTGTTGCCCTGGTTTCCGTCCGGCTCGTTCGCGCTCGCACGGGCCGTCGAGGACATGACACCGCTGCCCGAGGCGCGCGCCACGACAGTAACGAGGGCGCGATCACGCACGGGTAGCTCGCCGAGTTCGCACGACAGTGATCCGCCGGCGACCGAACAGCTGCCGTGGCCGGTCGAGGCCGAGATGAACGCGCCGCCGCTCGGCGCCGGCGCGTTGATCCGGACACCGGTTGCCGGCACGTTCTCGAGATTCCAGAGACTCAGCTGGAACGTCTCTTCGCCTCCCGCAGGGACAGCCGCGTGGTCATGTGAGACCGTCAGCTCCAGATCTGCACACAGCAGGCGCGGAGCAGCCGGAACCCCGGGCGAGGGCTGCCAGGTCGGCGAGTTCGCCGGTCGCTCGCCGAGCCGCGTCTCACAGCTTCCGTCGGAGTTCATGAAGTAGACCGCCGCACCGGTCTCGAAGACGATCCGCCGCCCGTCCGGTGACCAGTCGGGAGCGATGAAACCGGACGTCTCATCGGTGAGCCGGTGCTCGACGGTTCCCTCGGCGTCGACGACGTGGACGGCTTTGGAGAAGTACAGGCCGAATTTGCCTCCGCCGGTGATCTTCGTGCCCGTGAAGGCGATCCGCGTGCCGTCGGGCGACCAAGCGGGAGCGGAAGGCGGACCGGGGGGAGAAGAACGATTCGGTTAGCGCAAGCCGGCGCGGCAGGCCGCCTGCGGCGGGTACGACGTGGAGCGACGAGCGCTCGTTCGGCGGGGCGTGGAGGAAGGCGAGCAGCGAGCCATCCGGTGACCAGGCGGGCGCGAATTCCTGCGCGGGTCCGCCGGAGACGATCCGGTGCCCAGTGCCGTCGGCTCCGACGACGGCGAGGTCGAGATCCCCCGTGCTGTACGCCAGCTGGGTGCCGTCCGGCGACCACGACGGGGGCCAGGTGAGTTGGGCGCCTGAGGGCGCGACTGCGCGGCTCTCCGCGCTGGCGACGTCGACGACGACGAGTGTCCCAAAGCCGGGTGTCGTCTCCGACATGAACGCAAGCCGCGTCCCGTCGGGCGACCAGATGGGCTTGCGGTCGTTGCCGACGTGCAGCTGCCGCCGAGCAGACCCGTCGGCGTTCATCACGCCAACGCCGCCGCTGATGAAGGCGAGGCGGCTCCCGTCGGGCGACCACGACGGCGAGAGCCCCGGGCCCAGGTCGACCTCCGCGCCCCCGGCAGGGTCGACGGCGTAGATTCGGCCGTTGCTGCCGAAGGCGATCAGGCCGTTCCCAGGCAGGCCGGACGCTCCAGCGGGCAGCAGCAACAAACCGACCGCCGCAAGGCACGCAGTCGCGAGCCGCCCGCTCATGGAGAGAGGGCGGTCATAGCGATGACGGACTTGGTTCCGTCCATGGTGACGGTGCAGACCGGGTCCGTGCCGCTGCAGGCGCCGGCCCAGCCGAGGAAGACGAAGGCAGGCCCCGTCACAACCCTGAGCGTCACCTTCGTGCCCCCGGCGTACCGATAGCTGCAGGGAGACGCGGCAGAGCAGTGGATCTCCCTTTCGGGTGGGACCACCACGACGTAGCCGGGTCCCGTCATTGAGACCGAGAGTGTGTAGAGCGGGAGGAAAGTGGCCGTGACGGACGTCGCCGATTCCACCCTGACGTCGCACGAAGCGGTACCGGCACACGCGCCGCTCCAGCCGCTGAACACCCAGCCGTCAGCCGGCGTGGCAGTCAGGCTCACGACCCGGCCTTTCCGATAGCGGGCGGAGCAGATACCTGCGGCACAGTCGAGGCCGATGCCGGCGGAGGCGACGCGCCCGCTGCCCGAGACAGAGACCGACAAGGTCCCGAGCTCCCAGAGCCGGTGGAAGATGAGCCCACGGTTGGGCGCGAGGTCCGTGCACGTTTTCGGGCAGCCCTTCTTGGCCTTGTAGAGCGTCATTCCAGCCCACCGATAGGTGCCGCGCTCGCGGCCCCCGAGGTAGGTCTCGGGGATGACGATCGCGATGGTCCGTGCGTCCGGCCTCGAGACGCGGGGCTGCAAGACCAGGTTCCCTCTTGCGTCGGCCAGGACTGCGCGAAGCCGTCCGTTCGCCCAGAGAGCGAGGCCCACGAGGTCCGGTTTGGAATCCTCATTGGTGTCGAAGACGAAGGCGACAGCGTTGCCGCCCTTCAGAAGTCGAGCGGAGAAGGGACGATGCGCGCGCACCTTGTGGGTGACGAGAGGACCGCTCGTATAGGAGTGGCTGACGGATGCGATGTCGAGAGCGCTGCGGGAATCGCGACCATCTTTTCGAGTGACATTGCCTGCTTCGGCAAGACTCGGAATCGCCAATACGGTTCCAAGAGCAACGAGAAATGCGGCTAGGGTTTTTGCGTCCATATTTCGCGACCTTACGACGCTTCACCGACGTTGCCTATAGCGCAAATGGATGTTCTTACGTCGGTCTAACGAACTTTCACACCGTCGCCAAGAACTCCTAATCTTTCAACGCTTCGACCCATGTCCATATGATCCGGCCATGGACGTCCCTGAGGCGCCACTCGAGCAGACTGAGGCCGGCCTCGTGCCCTCCGGCGCTGGCTGGTTCGTCCTCAACGCGCGCGACGGGCGCTGGAGGTCGCGCCCCGGCCGCCGAGCCCTGAGCTTCACGGGCCCGTCAGACTGGGAGGCCGACACGCTCTTCCCGATGCTCGGCGTCAACCTGGCCGTGCTCGACCCAGGCGAACCCAACTCGATGTACCACTGGGAAACCGAGACCGAGGCGTTCCTCGTCCTCTCCGGGGAGGCACGTCTGATCATCGAGGGCCAGGAGCGCCCGCTGAAGCAGTGGGACTTCGTCCACTGCCCGCCCAAGACCGAGCATGTAATCGTCGGAGCCGGCGACGGCCCCTGCGTCGTCCTCGCGATGAGCTCGCGGGAGAACCAGCAGTTCGGGCCCTACGGCGAGTACACGGTGAACGAGATCGCCCGTCAGTATGGGGCCAGCCCCGAAGAGACCACGCAGGACACCGATGTCGCGGACGCGAACGTGCCGGAGTCGGAGCCTTCGCGCTACCGCGAGGGCTGGCTTCCTTAGGCCGTTCTCAGCCGGCGCCGAGCTTGAGCGGAACCGGGAGGGCGCAGCGCGCACACTCGGTGCGCGCCACGCCTTTCCGCTCCGCGCGCTCGACCGGAATCGGCTTCGCGCAGGCGCACGTATTCATGCCGGCTCCGACACCGGCTCCACAGCTGGACGAACCGGCTGGGGATGGTGGTGACCGTTCCCGAGCAGGTGGCCGTGTGACTCTGTTCCGTAGCCGCCGGGGACCGGGATGTAGAACTCGGGATAGCCCCACATGCCGTGCTCGGAGACGTCCAGACCGGCCGTCTCGACCTCCGGCTTGACGCGGATCCCCCAGAGCGCCTTCATCGCCCACAGCGAGCCGAACGACGCGCTGAAGGTGAACGCGCCGACCGCCAGGAGCCCGACGGTCTGGATGCCGAGCTGGTGGAAGCTGCCGGTGTACCAGAGCCCGCCGGTGCCGGTCGCGAGGTTCTCCGCCAGAGCGGGCACGGCGAAGATCCCCGTCGCGAGGGTCCCCCAGACGCCGGCCATGCCGTGGACGGCGACGGCGCCGATCGGATCGTCGATCCGGATCCGCTCGACGAGCAGCACGCCCAGAACCGCAATTGCGCCGGCGACGAGCCCGATCACGATTGCCGCCCAAGGCGCCACGAAGCCCGCCGCCGCCGTCACGGCGACAAGCGCCGCGATCACGCCGTTCAGCATCATCGAGAGGTCGGGCTTCTTGAGCACGAGCCAGGAGACGGTGACGGCTCCGATCGCGCCCGCCGCCGCCGCGACGTTCGTCGTCAACGCGACATAGGCGAAGTACCCGAGCCGCTCGCCGGTGACGACGCCGAGCGTCGAGCCCGGGTTGAACCCGAACCACCCGAACCACAGGATCAGCACGCCGAGCGTGACGTAGGCCATGTTGTGACCCGGAATCGCGTTCGGCTTGCCGTCGTGGTCGAACTTGCCGATCCGCGCGCCGAGCAGGATCGCGCCGGCGAGCGCAGCGAGCGCGCCCTGGTAGTGCACCACGGTCGAGCCCGCGAAATCCTGCATCCCGAGAGCGAAGAGCCAGCCGTCCGGATGCCAGATCCAGTGTGAGACAACCGAGTAGATCAGGGTGAAGAGGAGCCCGAACGCGAAGTAGACGTACAGCTTCGTCCGCTCGGCCATCGCACCCCACACGATCGCGAGTGAGACGGCGGCGAAAACGACTTGGAACAGGTAGCCGGCGCCCGCAGGGATCGAGCCGAACCAGCTGAACGGCTCCGCGCCGATCGCAAGCAGGGTCTCGGACGAAGGCGCGAAGCCCGAGCCGCCGACGAGCCCGTTGCCGCCGTCGCCGAAGGCGATCCCGTAGCCGACGAGGTAGTAGACGATCGAAGCGATCCCCAGCACGAGGACGTTCTTCGCGGCGATGTGCCCGGCGTTCTTCATCCGCGTCAGCCCCGCCTCCAGGAACGCGAAGCCGGCTTGCATGAACATCACGAGGATCGCAGCGACAACGACCCAGACCGTGCTCGTGACGATGAGCGTCTCCTTGCTCATACCCTCTCCACCTCCTCGAGGCGCAGCCCCGTGCGGTTGTGCGTGACGCTCTCGGCCGGCGTCGTCCAGGCGATGCCGTCCCCGGACTCCTTGCCGCTGCGCGCGGCGTCGACGATCGCCTCGACCACAGCGTCGGCGATCTCGTCCGCGACGATGAAGGTGAGGACGGCCTTCGGCAGGAACCGCGACTCGAAGATCCGCCCGCGGTACTCGTGGGTGATCCCCCGCTGCCGGCCGTGGCCAATGGCCTCGACCACGGTGACTCCGACATGACCCGTCTGCTGCTCGACCGCGTCGATCACCGTTTCGACGCGATCGCGGATCACCACTGCCTCGACCTTCGTCATGCCGACCTCCGCTCCATGAACACGACGTCACGCCAGACGCCGTGGTGCTTGCCAATTCGCTCTCGGACGCCGACCACACGGAAACCGCAGCGCTTGTGCAGCTCGATCGACGCCTCGTTCTCGGGGAAGATCCCGGTCTGGATCGTCCAGATCCCGTCGCGCTCCGAGCGCGTGACCAGCTCTTCGAGCAGCGCACGCCCGATCCCACGGCCCTGCGCGTGGTCGGCGACGTACACGCTGTTCTCGGCGACACCTTCGTAGACGCACCGTTCCGACATCGGCCCCAGCGCTGCCCAGCCCACGACCTCGCCCTCCTGGAGGGCGACCAGCCGGTAGCCCTCCAGGTGGGTGCGGTCCCAGTCGTCCCAGGAAGGAGCTTCGGTCTCGAAGGTGGCGTTGCCGCCGGCGATGCCCTGCTCATAGATCGCCTTCACGGCCGGCCAGTCCTCTTTCCGGAGCTCCCTCAACTCCACTAGCAGTCGAAGTAGAGGGAGAACTCGGCCGGGTGGGGGCGCAGCCGCACCACGTCGGCCTCGTTCTCGCGCTTGTAGTCGATCCACGTCCGGATCAGCTCCTCGCTGAACACGCCGTCCTTCGTCAGGAACTCGTGGTCGGCCTCGAGCGCATCCAGCGCCTCGGCCAGCGAGCCCGGAACCTGCGGGATCTCGGCGTGCTCCCCCTCGAAGAGGTCGTAGTCGGCGGGAGCGCCCGGATCGAGCCCGCGCTCGATCCCGTCGATGCCGGCCATCAGCATCGCCGAGAACGCGAGGTACGGGTTGGCGGCCGCATCCGGGCAGCGGAACTCGATCCGCTTCGCCTTCGGCGAGTCGGAGTACATGGGGATCCGGATGCACGCCGAGCGGTTCCGCTGCGAATAGACGAGGTTGACCGGCGCCTCGTAGCCGGGCACGAGCCTCCGGTACGAGTTCGTCGTCGGCGCGCAGAACGCGAGCAGCGCCGGCGCGTGAGCCAGGAGACCGCCGATGTACGACCGGGCGATCGTCGAGAGGCCTGCGTAGCCACCTGCCTCCGCCATCAGCGGCTCGCCCTGCTTCCACAGCGACTGATGCGTGTGCATGCCCGAGCCGTTGTCGCCGAAGAGCGGCTTCGGCATGAAGGTCACGGTCTTGCCCGCCGCGCGGGCGACGTTCTTGACCACGTACTTGTAGGCCATGACCTGGTCAGCCATCCGCGTCAGCGAGCCGTAACGCAGGTCGATCTCGCACTGGCCGCCCGAAGCGACCTCGTGATGGTGGAACTCGCACGGAATCCCAAGCCGCTCGAGCGTGAGCACCATCCTCGTCCGAAGGTCGCTGAGGGTGTCGTGCGGCGCCGGCGGGAAGTACCCCTCCTTCTCGCGCACCGTGTAGCCGAGGCCCGGCTTGCCGGAGTTCCAGTGGCCCTCCGCCGAGTCGACCAGGTAGTGAGACGCGTTGACGCCGAGGTCGTACGAGACCTCGTCGAAAACGAAGAACTCGCACTCGGGGCCGAAGTAGGCCGTGTCTGCGATCCCGGTCTTCCGGAGGTACGCCTCGGCGCGCTTGGCGACGCCGCGCGGATCCTTCCCGTAGGGCTCCCGCGTGATCGGGTCCGCGATCTCGCAGACGAGCGAGAGCGTCGGCGCCTCCGTGAACGGATCGAGGATCGCGCTCGACGGGTCGGGCATCAGCAGCATGTCCGACTCGGAGATCCCCTGCCAGCCCCGGATCGACGACCCGTCGAAGCCCAGGCCCTCGTCGAACGCCGACTCGTCGAATGCGGAGACCGGCAGGGTCATGTGCTGCCACGTCCCGAGCAGGTCACAGAACTTCAGGTCGACCATCTGGGCCTGCGTCTCACCGGCCCAGGCGATTGCCTGCTTGGCGTCGGTCGCCGTCTTGGCTCCGTTCGCCAGGTAGTGCTTCGTCTCGAGCTCGCTCACCTTTTCCTCCCTTTGAACGCGAAAAAGCCCCAGGACTCCCGAGAAGTCCTGAGGCTCCATTGCCTCGGCGCGCACCTTCGGCGGCGCGTGCCTGGAATTCACTGTAGAGGAGAAGGCGGACGGAGGGAATCCCCAACTTGACCCGCGCTGGGGCTACTGGCTAAGGTGAGCGCCTTGTGATGTTCCCGGTCGGCTGACGAACTGCATCGGCTCGCGGGCCTCCCGCGAGGCCTGCTGAAGCCTGTTCTCGCCCGTTTTCAAGACCGCAGGAGACATCGCATGACCGCAACGAACAACACGAATGGAAAGCCTGCCGTCGTCGTCGACGACCTCCGGAAGGAGTTCGTCCGCTCGAACGGTCGGAACGGGCTGAGACGCCGTCGCAAGCGCGTAGCGGCGCTCGACGGCGTGTCGTTCGAGGTCCGGCGCGGCGAGACGGTGGCGATCCTCGGCCAGAACGGTTCCGGGAAGTCGACGCTGATCAGGCTGCTCTCGACACTGCTCCTGCACGACGGCGGCACCGCGCGCGTCTTCGGGCACAACGTTTTCACTGAGACGAGAGCCGTGCGGCGGCTGATCAACCGAGTGTCGGTCGAGGCCTCGTTCTTCAAGAAGATGTCCGCCGTCGAGAACCTGAGCTATGCCGCGCGCTTCTACGGCATGACGCCGGGCGCGACGAAGAAGCAGATCCCGGAGATCCTCGAGCGGGTCGGCTTCCCTCGCGATCGCATCGGCGAGCCTCTCGAGGACATGTCCCGTGGGATGCAGCAGAAGGTCGCGCTCGCGAGAGCTTTGCTGACAGCCCCCATTCTCCTGCTACTCGACGAGCCGACCACAGGGCTCGACCCACGCTCCAAGGTCGAGGTGCAGCAGTTCATCCGCGAGATCCGCGAGCAGCACGATGCAACCGTCCTCCTCTGCACGCACGACCTCGTCGAGGCCGAGGAGCTGGCGGCGCGCGTAGGGATCCTCGACCGTGGCCGGCTGATCGAGCTCGCGCCCGCGGACGAGCTCAAGCGCAAGTACGGCGCCGAGACGCTCGAGGACGCCTTCTTCGCCGCCACCGGCAAGGCATTCGAGGACGAACCACCCGAAGACGAGGAGGACTGAGTGCCGCAGGGAGCCGCAGCAGTCCTCCGCCACGAGCTGATCGGGCTCGCCGGCGTCTTCGAGCGCAACGTCTATCTGGTCCGCCGCTACATCTGGTGGGACATCGCGTTCTTCGTCTGGACGGTCGCCAACACGCTCACGATCGTCTTCATCGGCGAGGGCGTGGAGGCCGCCGGCGGCGACGTCGACGTCAACCGGCTGACGACAACGCTGCTCGTCGGCGCCGTCGTCTGGGCGTACCTCGGCGTGATCTTCGAGATCCTCACCGAGACCGTCGCCTGGGAGCGCTGGGAGGGGACGATCGAGTACACCTTCATGGCGCCCCTCTCGCGGCCCGTCCACCTGTTCGGAATGGGCCTGTTCGCGATCGTTTACGGGATCGTCCGCGCGATCCTGCTCTTCGGCGTCGTCGCGCTCTTCTTCGATCTCGACCTCAGCCAGGCGGACTTCCTCGCGGCGATCGTCGTGCTGCTCGTCGCCTCGTTCTCGTTCATCGGGATCGGGATGATGACCGCGGTCCTGCCGCTGATCTCGCCGGAGAAAGGGACGCAGCTCGGGTTCATGGCGCAGGGGATCCTGCTCGTGATCTCCGGCGTGTACTACCCGGTCGACGTCCTGCCCGAGTGGATGCAGTTCTTCTCGACGATCTCGCCGGCGACCTATGCCCTGGACGGTCTCCGCGACGCAATCCTCGACGGCGACGGCCTCACCGAGATGGGCGACGAGCTCTGGCCGCTCGTGGTGATCGGGATCGTCTCGATCCCGCTCGGGCTCTGGGTCTTCCGCGTCGGGGAGCGATACGCCAAGAAGCACGGCAAGCTGAAGCGGTCGGGATGATCCGTCGTGCGGAAACCGACGCCGACCTCGCCGGCTGGTGCGAGGTCTGGAACGCGATCACGCCGCGCGAGCCAATCACCGTTGAGCAGCTCCAGCGGCGGCTGGCCCGCCAGCCCGAGCGGCTCTACCTCGTCGCTGAGGACGTCGGTGCGGGGTTGGTCGCGCCGTCGGACTCGCCCGGGCGCCTGTACATGGGGGTTCGCGTGCTTCCAAGGGCGCGACACCGCGGCCTCGGGTCGGCGCTCTATGACCGTCTGCTCGAATACGCCTGCGGGCTCGAGCCGGAGTGGCTCTCGACACAGGTTTCTGAAGCCGAGGTTGACTCGCTCGCGTGGGCCGAGCACCGCGGCTTCGCGGAGTACGGGCGCCAGGTCGAGCTCGTCCTCGCGCTCGACGGCGGCGAGCAGAGGCCGGCGCCGCTGGGCGGCATCCAGGTCGCGGAGCTGACCGAAGAGCTTCACGACGCCGCCTTCGAGCTCACGCGCGAGGCGTGGGCCGACCTTCCGACCGAGGTGCCGGTCGAGGCGCCGTCGTACGACGTCTGGCTCGAGGAGGAGGTGCCCGGTCCGGTCGCTTTCGTCGCGCTGGACGGCGACGATGTCGTCGGCTTCGCCGCGCTGATGGAGCGCGGCCCCGGCCGACTCGAGCATGGGCTTACGGCGACGCGCCGTTCGCATCGACGTAGAGGGATTGCGACCCTGCTCAAGCGGACCGAGATCGCCTGGGCTGCAGCAAACGGCTACCACGAGTTGATCACCTTCACGCAGGACCGGAACGAGGGCATGCAAGCGATCAACCTGGCGTTGGGCTTCGTTCCGCAGCCCGCTTGGATCTCCATGCGGCGGCGGCCATGAAACGGCTCGACGCCGTGAAGGTCTTCTACGGCATCGAGTTCTTCGAGGACATCGGCCGACACGCGGCGTCCACGGTCTGGGCCGTCTATCTCGTCCAGGACGTCGCCCTCAACCCCCTCGAGCTCATCCTCGTCGGGACCATCGGCGAGATCAGCTACTTCCTCCTGGAGGTTCCGACCGGCGTGATCGCCGACGCCTACAGCCGCCGGCTGTCGTTGATCCTCGGGCTGCTCGTCAGCGGCGCCTCGTTCATCGTCGTCGGCGTGGCCGACGAGTTCGCGATCGTCCTCCTCGGCTCCGCCCTGTGGGGGCTGGGCAGCGCCCTTCAGAGCGGGGCGTACGAGGCGTGGATCACCGACGAGCACGGCGTCGAGGGGATAACGGGGGTCTTCTTGCGCGGTTCGCAGTTCGCGTACGCGGGCGCGATCGCCGGTGCGATCCTGGGCGTAGGCGTCGCGACGCAGAATCTCGGCGGCGCACTGGTCTTCGGCGGAGCAGTCACGATCCTGACCGGCGTCGCCTGCGCTTTCGTGATGCCGGAGCACGGCTTTCGCCGCAAGCCGGCGGCCGAGCGGCTGTCGGCGGCGCGGGAGTTGAAGCGGAACGCGGTCGTCGGCGCCCGGCTCATCCGCGGCCACAACATCCTCCTGATCATCGTCGGGATCACGTTCTTCTTTGGTGCTGCCTCCGAGGGCCTCGACCGGCTCTGGGAGGCGCACCTGATTCGCAACGTCGGCCTGCCGGAGCTGTGGGGGTTCGACCCCGTGGTCTGGTTCGGCGTCTTCAACGTCGTGGGCCTGCTCGCCGGCATCGTCGTCACCTCGCTCCTCATGCCTCGCCTGGCAGACGCGGACAACCGCGCGCTGGCGGCGGCATTACTCGTGGTCACGGCGATCCTGAGCGTCGCCATGATTCTCTTCGGCCTGGCCGCGGGTTTCGCGCTCGCCGCAGGCGCCTATCTGGTGGCGCGTCTGGCGCGGAGGATCGTCGAACCGCTCTATGCGGCTTGGCTGAACCGCAACATCGAGGACTCGAGCGTCAGAGCGACGGTGAACTCGCTCGTCGGGCAGTCGGACGCAATCGGCGAGATCGCCGGCGGGCCGGCGATCGGCGTAGTCGGAACCCTCTCGGGCATGCGGGCAGCACTCGTCGCCTCGGGCCTGCTGTTGACGCCGGCGCTGGCGCTCTACGGACGAGCCCTCCGGCACGGCGGCCGCGAACCGGAGCTCGAGGAGGCCGAAGCGCCGGCCTGAGGTGTTAGTGTCCGGCGGGCACGGAGGCAATGGAGCCTCGGGCGGTCGCCCCGGGGCTTTTCGCATTTTCAAGGAGGCGTGATGGCGCAGGTCGAGAGCAGAGCAAGGGCGACGTCGGAGGTCGAAGACCGGAAGAAGGTCCTGAAGCGGATCCAGGACGAGGGGGTCGAGTTCCTCCTGCTGTGGTTCACGGATCTCGAGGGGCACTTGAAGAGCTTCGCCGTCACCCCGGCGGAGATCGAGGAAGCCCTGAACGACGGGATGGGGTTCGACGGCTCGTCGATCACCGGCTTCAACGCGATCGAGGAGTCGGACATGGTCGCGATCCCGGATCCCGCGACGTTCCAGCTGATGCCCTGGCGCGAAGGCGAGACGAAGGTCGCCCGGATGATCTGCGACGTCGTCACCCCGGACGGTAAGCCGTACGAAGGCGACCCGCGCTACGTCCTCCGCCGCGCGCTCGAGCGAATGCAGAGCATGGGCTTCGACACGTTCAACGTCGGGCCGGAGCTCGAGTACTTCCTCTTCCGCGACGACAAGGGCACCGAGACGCTCGACGAGGGCGGCTACTTCGCGATGACGACATTGGACGCGGCGAGCGAGCTCCGCCAGGAGACCGTGCGCGCGCTGGAGTCGATGGGGATCCCGATCGAGTACGTCCACCACGAGGTCGGGCCGTCACAGCACGAGATCGACATGCGCTTCGCGCCGGCGCTCGAGATGGGCGACCACACGATCACGTACCGCCTGATCGTCAAGGAGATCGCGAAGAAGGACGGCTTCCACGCTACCTTCATGCCGAAGCCGATTTTCGGCGAGAACGGCTCGGGGATGCACACCCACCAGTCGCTGTTTTCCAACGGTCGGAACGCATTCTTCGACGCCGAGGACAAGTGGCACCTCTCCGACGCGGGCAAGGCGTTCATCGCCGGCCAGCTGCATCACGCACGAGAGATCTCCGCAGTCTTCGCGCAGTGGGTCAACTCGTACAAGCGGCTCGTCCCGGGCTACGAGGCGCCGGTCTACACGGCCTGGTCACAGCGGAACCGCTCCGCGCTGATCCGCATTCCGGTCTACAAGCCGGGGTCGGAGCAGGCGACGCGAGCTGAGATCCGGTGCCCGGATCCCGCCTGCAACCCGTATCTGACGTTCGCCGCGCTGCTCCACGCCGGGCTCGAGGGGATCGAGCAGGGCTACGAGCTCCCCGAGCCGATGGAGACGAACCTCTACCACCTGACGCCCGAGCAGCGGCGCGAGCGTGGCATCACCTCGCTGCCCGAGACGCTCGGCGAGGCGATCGACGAGCTGTCGCAGTCCGAGCTCGCCCGCAAGGCGCTCGGCAAGCACATCTTCGAGCGCTACGTCGAGCTCAAGCGCAAGGAGTGGGAGGAGTACCGGGTGCAGCTCACGAAGTGGGAGCTCGAGCGCTACCTGCCCGTCTTGTAGTCAGCCGTCTGAGTTGGCGGGGAAATGAGCCGTGAACGACCACGAGCTGCAGAGCAGCTCGCGGTCGGCCGTCAGTTCGTCCTACCCGCCGCAGAGGAGGGCAGGACACCTGCATCTTTCCTCTTCGTTGTGAGTTTGACTAGTAGACGTTTGGTTAAAGAAATGCGCGGATTGCCTCACGCGCGACGTTGAGCCCGACGATCCCGCTCGACCGGTCGATTTCCCGGATCGACTCGGCCGGAACGAGCCGGCGCCGGCGTGTGAGAAACCCGGAACGGACCGAGAGCGCGTCTGGGACGTCGGGCGCCGTGCCGTACATCGGACACTCGACGCGGCCGACGATCCGGCCTCGCACGTCGGCGACCAGATAGCCGATCGTCATTCGAAGGTCGGGGACGGCGGCTTCGCTCACTAGTGGGACGTTATGCCTGCGGTATCAACGTTTTTCGCATCGGCGGTAAGGAGTCTGTAAGGCGGGGGTCGGCTGTCGCCCGGTCCGAATTAGCCGGTTGAGGCCCGCGACTCAAAAGGGGTCTGACCACGGACGGGCCACTCGCGTCAGTCGGCAACGAGGCGCCGCCCGAAGGCGGCGCTCCGTTGCGTTACGTCAGATCGGACGGATGCGTGGCCTTCGCCGGCCCCCGACGATGAAGTAGGCGCTGGCAATCGCGAGCGCGATCATGCCTGCGAGTACTCCGGTTTCGGCAGGAGTAGGCGACCACGAGGTGCCCGGGTCAGACACGGTGCCCGTCGCCGGCACGTCGACCGGCGTCCCACGAGGGAAGGCCCGGTCGTCCGGCGAGAGCGTCGGCTCTGCCGTCGGCGTCATGCGCGGTACCGCCCGGTCGTCCGGCGAGAGCGTCGGCTCTGCCGTCGGCGTCATGCGCGGTACCGCTCGGTCGTCCGGCGAGAGCGTCGGCTCTGCCGTCGGCGTCATGCGCGGTACCGCCCGGTCGTCCGGTGAGACTCCGGGAGTCGGGGCCTCCACGGGTCCACCCCGAGGCACCGCCCGGTCATCGGGCGAGAGGGTCGGCGCGGCCGTCCGCGAAAACGCCCGATCGTCCGGGCTGACGGACTGGCTGACCGCCCCAGCCGTGCCGAGCAGCGGCCCCGGTTCGGCCGAAGCCGTCGCCGCTACACCTCCGGCGGCCGTCCCGGCAATCGCGAGGGCGAGCGCCACCTCGCGAAAGCCGTGAGCCTCCACTTCGTCCTCGATCGCCCGACGCAGCGTCTCGCGATCGAACGTGAGGATGACTTCGTCTCCTTGCGCTTCGCGCAGGAGCCGCTCGAGCTGGTCGCGCTCCCAAGACACCGTCACGGTTCGCGTGTCGCTGGTCTCGTCGTCAGAGGCCCGTGCGACATCGAGAACCAGCTCGATCGGCATCTCGTTCGCAGCGAGCACCTCGTCGAGCTCCGACCGGGGAATCGACATCGTGATGCCGTCGCTCACCTCGGACGTCGGCACGAGCACAGCTCGTGCGCTTACCTCGTCCATGGCACTCCTTTCGTCTCGGCGCCGCAGAAGTAGGCGCCATTGATCCTTGTTCACCTGACGGCGCAGCCGACCTGGATCTTCCCACTCTTTGCACGGAGCTTCAAGACACGCGGGTCGACGCCTCGGGCCGTTCCTACAATCGAAGAGATGGATGCACCCGCCCGACACCTGCGGTTACTGACGGAGACGATCGCTGCCGTCAACTCGACTCTCGATCTCGAGGAGGTGCTCTCTCTCGTGGCTCGGAAGGTCGCCGAGGCGCTCGGGACCGAGGCTTGCTTCGTCTACCTCTACGACGAAGCCGCCGACGAGCTCGTCCTGCGCGCCACCCACGGAACCGCGGTCGAAGCGATGACGCGAAGGCCGCGAATGCGCCCCGGCGAGGGGATCACGGGGACGGCGGCCGTCGAGCGCGCGCCGATCATGATCCCGGCCCAGGCCCACCTCGACCCCCGCTTCAAAGGCTTTCCGAACCTCCCCGAGGACCAGTACGAGTCGATCCTCGCCGTGCCGATCCTCGCCCGCGAGAAGCTGGCGGGCGCGCTCAACGTCCGGACGATCGCGCCGCGCAACTTCACACAGGACGAGATCGACCTCCTGCTCGCGATCGCCGACCAGGTCGCCCAGACAATCGAGCACGCGAAGCTGTACAGCGAGGCGCAGCGCCGCGTCGCCGAGCTCGAAGCACTCGCCCAAATCTCGGAGGCCGTCTCCGAGTCGCTCTACCTCGAGGAGTCGCTGGAGGCGATCGTCAAGACCACGGTCGACGCCGTCGGCGCAACGGGCGCCGCCCTCGTCCTCGAGGACGGCAACATCGCCTGGCCCGAAGGGCGCGCGGGGGCCCACGCGGTCCGACTGCCGCTCCGATGGAAGGGTCGCCAGATCGGTGAGCTCGTCTGCGACCGGGACACGCCGTTCACCGCGCAGGAGCGCGCGCTGCTGGCGTCGATCGCGCATCAGGCCGCGGTCGCGCTCGAGCACGGCCGTGCGGTCATGCGCGGGGTGCTCGCGCAAGAGATCCACCACCGCGTCAAGAACAACCTCCAGACCGTCGCGTCCCTCCTCCGCCTGCAAGCCCGTTCGGGCGACGGCTTCGACCCGCGGAAGGCGCTGGACGACTCGGCGAACCGGATCCTCACAATCGCAGCGGTGCACGAGGTCCTCACCGAGACACGCCACGACGACGTCGAGCTCGCGGAGCTGCTCGACCGCCTCCGCGCCATGCTCGTCCAGGGTCTCGGCTCACCGAAGCGGATCGTGGCCGAGCTCGAGCAGATCTCACTGGCCGGGCATCAGGCGACGGCGCTTGCGCTCGTCTTCAGCGAGTTGCTCCAGAACGCGCTCGAGCACGGCGGAGAGACGATCACGGTCGAGCTCGCCCGGCGCGACGGGGAGGTGGTGCTCGCGATCGCCGACGACGGGACAGGCGTCGAAGGCGACCTGAACGGGACCGGGCTCTCGATCGTCGGCGCCCTCGTCCGGGACGAGCTCAGGGGGACGCTCGAACTGCACTCGAACGGCGGTCTTCGGGTCGAGGTTGCGTTCCCCGCCACGCAGTGACACAGCGCGCCTACCGTGGCCGCAGTCCGAGCGCACCGATGGATGCGGAGAGTCTTCACGAGGTGGTCCAGCGATTGGAGCACGACGGAATCGAGGTCTGGCTCGACGGCGGCTGGGGCGTCGACGCGCTACTCGGGCGGCAGACGCGCGAGCACGACGACCTCGACCTCGTGGCGGAACTCCGCCATTCAGAGCGGATCATCGAGCTCTTCACAGGCCTCGGTTACGAGCTTGTCGCCGGCGGACCGCCGAAGAGCTTCGTGATGGTCGATCAGGTCGGGCGGCAGGTCGACGTCCATCCCGTCACATTCGACGCCGACGGCGGCGGCGTCTACCAGATGGACGAGAGTCGCGAGTGGACCTACCCCGGCGAGGGCTTTACGGGCCGGGGCAGTGTGAACGAACGTCCGGTGCGATGTCTGAGTCCCCAGGTTCAGGTGCTCGTTCACGCGGGCTACGAGCTGACGGAGAAGGACTATCGCGAGCTGTATCTCCTACGCGAGCGCTTCGGAGTCGACCCGCCCGACGAGTTGCTCGAGCGCGTATTGGCGGTCGGGTCGGGTTAGTGGAGCTCAGCGTTCACGACTACGGCGGTGACGGCCCCGACCTGCTCCTGCTGCATGGCGGCGCCGACAACCTCGAGACCTGGGGCGAGCTCGTGCCGCGCCTGCAGCTTCGGCTCCGGGTCGCCGCATATGACGCGCGTGGCCATGGGCGGTCACCCACGCCCGAGGAGGCTTCGGTCGCGCAGCTGGTCGACGACGTCTTCGCCGTTGCCGATCACCTTCAGCTCGATCGACCGCTGCTCCTCGGCCACTCCATGGGCGGCATCAACGCGCTCCTCGCCGCGGCGAAGCAGGATCGCTTCGCCGGGGTCGTCGCCCTCGACGCCGTACCGAGATGGTGGAGCCGGTCGAACCTCTCCGACACGGAGTTCGGGGAGATCGGACGACTTCGCGGCGTCGGCTGGGCGGGATCGGCCGAGGAGCTCGAACGCGAGATCGCCAGGGTTGGAGAGGGGAGGCAGCACGCGGACTTGATGTCCGCAGTCTTTCGGCGCAACCACGAACTCGACCGCGACGGCCTGCTCCGGCGGAAGCCTCTCGCCCATTTCGCGCTTCGGCTGGCCCAGATCTACCAGGGGCCCGAGTCCGGTCTCACCGCCGAGCGGATCGAGTCGATCCGGGCGCCGGTCGTCCTACTCTGCTCCGAGACCTGGGTCCATCCGGACGCGGTCGATGGGCTTTCGCTCGCGATCCGGGTCGATTGGCTCGGAACGCGCCACCACATCCATTGGGACCACCCCGACGAGGTCGCGGCCAGGGTCATGGAGCTCGCATGAGGATCCTGATCGCCGAAGACGAGACGATCATCCGGCTCGACCTCCGCAAGCTGCTGGAAGAAGCCGGCCACGACGTCTGCGCCGAGGCGCGTGACGGCGTCGAGGCAATCGAGCTCGTCGGCGAGCACAACCCGGACCTGGCGATCCTGGACGTGAAGATGCCCAGGCTCGACGGAATCGAGGCCGCGAAGCGCATTCTCGAAGAGCGACCGATTCCGATCGTGATGTTGACCGCCTACGGCCAGGACGAGCTCGTCGCCCGCGCCGTCGAGGCCGGCGTCTTCGGCTACCTCGTCAAGCCGTTCCGCGAGGCCGACCTCCTACCCGCGATCGCGACGGCGAGGGCGCGGCACGAGGAGCTAACCGCCCTGCGTGAGGAGGCCGACTCGCTCGCCGAAGCGCTCGCCGCGCGCAAGGCGATCGAACGGGCCAAGGGGCTGCTGATCGAGCGCGAGGGACTCACCGAGCAGGAAGCCTTCGCCCGGCTTCGGAAGGCGAGCCAGCTGTCGGGGAAACCGCTGAAGGTCGTCGCCGAGGCGCTGATCGCGACGCTCGCGCCCGACTAGGCGCGCTCGAACAAGGACTCCCAGCGGGCGAGCAGCTCCTGGAGCTCGTCGCGGGCCGCCCGGTGCGCGGTCAGCAGCTCGACGTTGCCCCAGTCCTCGGCGAGCCGCCGTTCGAGCTCGGCGACGGCTTCCTCCTGACGGGCGATGTCCGCCTCCACGCGTTCCAGCGCGCCGGGTCCTGCCTGCTTCGGCGGCGGCTGCTTGCGCTTCTTGACCTTCGGTGGCGGCTCCGGCGCCTCAGCGCGCTCCCGCTCCTCCCGGCGCCGTACGAGCTCGGCCCAGCCGCCTTCGTACGAGCGCAGCGTGCGCTCCTCGATCGCAAGCGTCCGTCGGGCGACCGCGTCGATCAGCGCGCGGTCGTGCGAGACGAGCAGCACCGTGCCCGGGAACGCCTCGAGCGCCCCTTCGAGCGCCTCGCGGCTCTCGAGGTCGAGGTGGTTCGTCGGCTCGTCGAGCACGAGCAGGTTCGCGCCCGAGGCGACCACGATCGCGAGCGCGAGCCGGCGCCTCTCTCCTCCGGAGAGAACCGAGACCGCCTTCTCGTGCTCCTCCCAACCGGAAAAGAGAAACCGGCCCAGGAGTTTCTGCGCTTGGGGTCGCTGCAACCCGGTCGCCCGCTGGACGCAGTCGAGCACGCTGCCGCGTTCGTCCAGCTCGAGCTCGTGCTGCGAGAAGTAGGCCGCCTCGACGCCGTAGCCGACGCGCACCGAGCCGGCCCCCGGCTCGCGGCGCTCCAGGATCGTCTCGAGCAGCGTCGTCTTCCCCGAGCCGTTCGGCCCGACGAGGGCGACGTGCTCCTCCCGTTCGATGGCGAAGGAGACGCCCTCCAGCAGCTTCTTGTCGCCTGCCGAAAGCGCGAGCCCGTCGGCCTCGACGACTGTACGGCCGCTGCGGGCCGGCTTCAGGAAGTCGAAGCCCAGTGCGCGCTGCCTGCGGGTGAGAGCCTCGAGCTCTGCGGCCGACCGGCCTCGCTCGGTTTCCAGCCGCCCGATGTGCGTCAGCTTCGCCTGGGCCTGCTTGGCCTTGCTCTTCTTGTACCGGAACCGGGTCACGAAGCGCTCGAGTCGTGCGATGTCCTCGTCGAGTCGGCCGATCGCCTTCTCGGCGCGCTCGGCGCGGGCCGCCTTCTCCAGGCGCCACTTGTGCCACGGGCCGGAGAAGTAGAGCGAGCGGCCGCCTGAGAGCTCGAGCACTGCGTTCGTTACCGACTCGAGAAACCAGCGGTCGTGCGCGACGAGGATCACGGCGGCGTCGAGCGACTGCAGCTCGCGCTCGAGCCACTCGATGCTCTCGACGTCGAGGTGGTTCGTCGGCTCGTCGAGCAGCAGCAGGTCGGGATCGCCGGCGAGCGACCGTGCCAGGGACGCGCGCGTGAGCTCGCCGCCGGAGAACGTGTCGAGCACCCGGTCGAGGTCGGCCTCCGAGAAGCCGAGCCCGCGCACGACGCCTGCGGTCCGCTCCCGCCAGGCGTAGCCACCGGCATGCTCCAGCCGGGCCTGCGCCTGCGCGTAGCGGTCGAGCGTGGCCGCGTCGTGCCTTCCGTCGGCCATCGCCGCCTCGAGCTCACGCAACTCACCTTCGAGCGCGATCAGGTCGGCGGCACCGGAGAGGACGTACTCGCGCAGCGTGAGGCCCCGCTCCAGGAGCGGTCGCTGATCGTGCAGCGCCACCCGCGTCCCCTTCGAGAACGCGAGCTCGCCGCCGTCGACGCCGAGCTCTCCGGCAAGCATCCGGAGCAGCGTCGTCTTGCCGGCCCCATTCGGGCCGGCGAGCGAGAGCCGGTCACGGCGCTCGACCTTGAACGAGACGCCGTCGAAGAGCGCGTCTCCCGCGATGTCCTTGCGCAACTGGTTTGCGATTACGACTGCCATAACGAAGTCCGGTGCCAGACTTCAGTCTGGCTCCGGCGAACCCGGAAAGAGTCGGGGCCGCTTTCGCGGCCCCGAGCATCCAATACCAGCGGTGGATTGGTAGAGGCGCTTACCTGCTCGGCCTTCGGCCGGCGGCGCGTAGCGCGACGTCCCCCACGCTGGCTAGGCGGTTCCCTTCAGGTCTCGGGGACACGCCCCTACCCGCTGGTACCTCCACTGCCCGTACTTGAAGATTTCACTACCGGACCACCTCCTTTCCGCGGTAGTCGAACTGTAGCGACTACTTCAGGACAGCGGAAAGCTCAAGCCCGCGATCGAGCGGCACGGTCACCGAAACGAGCGTCGGGTCGGCCTGCCTGTGGCGCGAGTAGTCGCCGAGCGTCTCGGCGTGCGAGAGCACGTTGTCGGCGAGGAAGAGTGCGCCGGGCTCGACCTTGGGCCGGGCGAGGTCGAACAGCCCCTCGTAGTCCTCCTTCTCGGCGTCGATGAAGACGATGTCGAAGACGTCGTCGATCGCGAGCAGGGACTCGAAGGCGTCTCCCTCCACCAGCTCGGCGGTGTCTTCGAGGCCGGCGTCGGCGACGTTGCGCCTCCATTCCTCTGCCTTGGCAGGATCGGACTCGAGTGAGAGCACGCGACCGCCGAGATAGCGGACGCCCGCCGCGAGCCAAATCGTCGAGTAGCCCCGGGAGCCGCCGATCTCGAGCACCTCACAGTCGGTCTGCGGCGCCACGAGTGCGAAGAGGAACTCACCTGTCGTCCGAGCGACCTGCCGAGAGCGTTGCTCCGGCGGCAGTCCGCGCTCACGCTCGTCGGCGTCCTCAGCTTCGAGGCGTGCGAGCACCGCACGAACACGGTCGTCGAGCACGGCCGTAGCCTAGAGGCGCGCCGGCCCTTGTCCCCAAGACACGGCTCGCCGGGGCACGTCCGCGTGCCTGGCACCTCGACGCCGGCCCCGGCGGACAGGCCCGAGCTCGGCCGCTTCCGTCAGGTGATGTCGACCTTCACCCAGCCGCCCTCGACGACGACCGGGAATGTGTCCACGGGCTCGTAGGCCGGCAGGGACAGCGGGCGCCCGCTGCAGATGTCGAATTTGGACCCGTGCCGAGGGCAGATGACGACGCGCTCTTCGGGATCGAACTCGCCCTCGGCCAGCGGCCCGTCGTCATGGGAGCAGCGATCCTCGATCGCGCAGTACTCGCCGTCGAGGTTGTAGACGCCGACCGCGATGGAGCCTGCTCGAACGATCTTCACCGACCCCGGCGGGAGCTCGTCCACCGGAGCCACGTCGACTAACGCCAACTAGCGAACCTGGAACTCTTCGTCGAGGCCCGCCCACTCCTGCGGAAGCGGCGTCCCCTTCGCCCGGTGGAGCGCGACCTTGAGCACGCCGAGGCCGAGCAGCGCGCACTTGATCCGGATCGGCGACATGTTCGGGATCCCGATCTCCTCGAGCAGCTCGTCCTTCGACAGCCCGCCCACCTCGGTGACCGTGCGGCCCTGAACCATCTCGGTCAGCATCGACGTCGCGGCCTGGCTGATGGCGCACCCGCGTCCCGAGAACTTGATCTCGTCGATCGTCTCGCCGTCGTCCTCGAAGGCCACGTAGATGGAGACCTCGTCTCCGCAGAGCGGATTCATCCCCTCCGCGGTTGCGTCCGCGTCCTCGATCACCCCGTGGCCGCGCGGGTTCTTGTAGTGATCGAGGATCACTTCCCGATAGAGGTCTTCCATCGGTTTGAGGCTAGCCGAAGACCTTGCGGACGCGGTGCAAGCCCTCGGCGAGCCGGTCGATCTCCTCCGGCAGGGTGTAGAGGTAGAAGCTCGCGCGGTTCGTTGCCGCCACGCCGAGGCGCTGCATCAGCGGCTGGCAGCAGTGGTGGCCCGCCCTGATCGCGACACCCTCCCAGTCGAGCACCTGTGCGACGTCGTGGGGGTGGACGCCGTCCATGTTGAAGCTGACGATCCCCGCCCGATGCTCGGGCGGCGGGCCATACAGCAGGATTCCGGGCACGTCGCTCAGCCGCTCGAGCGCGTACGCGGCGAGCTCGTGCTCATACTGTTCGATCGCCTCGAGGCCGATCCCGGTCAGGTAGTCGACGGCGGCCCCGAAGCCGACCGCCTCCGCGATCGGCGAGGTGCCGGCTTCGAACTTATGCGGCAGCTCACCCCAGGTGGTCTCCTCGAACTGAACCTTCTTGATCATGTGGCCGCCGAGGTTGAACGGCTCCATCGCCTCCAGCAGCTCGCGCCGCCCCCACAGGGCGCCGACCCCGCTCGGGCCGCACAGCTTGTGCGCCGAGAAGGCGAGGAAGTCGCAACCGAGAGCCTGAACGTCGATCGCGCGGTGAGGCGCGCCCTGTGCGGCGTCGACAACCATGATCGCGCCCTGGTCGTGCGCCCAGGCGGAGAGTCGCTCGACGGGATTGACCGTCCCGAGCGCGTTGGAGACGAGATTCGTCGCCACGACCTTGATCTGGCCTTCCGCGGCGAGGCCGTCGAGCGCCTCGAGGTCGAGCTCGCCGCCGTCGGTCAACGGGATCATCCGGAACTCCGCGCCGGTGCGGCGGGCGATGTACTGCCAGGGGACGAAGTTCGAGTGATGCTCGAGCTCCGTGACGACGGCCACATCACCCGGGCGCAGGTTCGTCAGGCCCCAGGCGTAGGCGACGAGATTGAGCGCCTCGGTCGCGTTGCGCGTGAAGATCACCTCGCGCGAGGAAGGCGCGTTGACGAAGCGCGCGATCTTCTCCCTAGCCCCCTCGAAGCCCTCCGTCGCCCGCTCGGCCAGTGCGTAGACGCCTCGGTGGACGTTGGCGTACGAGGTCTCGTAGAACCGCATCATCGCGTCGAGCACTTGCCGGGGCTTCTGAGCCGTGACCGCCGAGTCGAGGTAGGCGAGCGGCTTTCCGTTGACCTCCTGGGCGAGGATCGGAAAATCGGCCCGCAAGGCGCGGGCGTCGAGCTTCGTGTCGGCCCGAACGGCCATAGACCCATCGTACGCTCCGCCGACGGCCTCCCGAAGCGATTAGTACCCTGTGAGGAGCGTGAAGCTTCGCTTGCTTCTGCTTCTGCTCGTTGCCGCGCTGGTCGGTTGCGGAGGCGACGACGGGAATGGCGACGGGGCCGACGGCGGCCCGGGCGCCACGGTCTTCGCCGAAGCCGGCTGCGGCAGTTGCCACACCTTCTCGCCCGCAGGCTCGACCGGCAACGTCGGCCCGAACCTGGACGAGGCGGACGTCAGCTTCGAGCAGGCCGTCCAGCAGATCACGAACGGCGGCGGCGGGATGCCGGCGTTCAAGGACGAGCTGAGCGAGCAGGAGATCGAAGACGTATCCCGCTACGTCAGCGAGGGCGGCTCGGCCACGGGCGGAAGCGGAGGTTCCGCCGTCGGCCCTTTTCGCCCTGACGGCACGCGGCTAGAAGGCTGTCTCGATACCGACTGCCGGCGCCAGGCGTTCGGAAACGTGGCCTTCCGGGAGGGACCGAGGTCCGCGCTCGACCTCTTCGAGGAGAAGATGGCGGACCAGCCCGTCGAGGCCGACTGCCACCGGATCGCCCACACGATCGGCGCCGCCTCGCTCGAGTTCCACGACGGGAGCGTCGCGAAGGCGCTCGCGAACGGACGCTCGACCTGCTGGTCGGGCTACTACCACGGGGTCGTCGAGCGTTCGTTCGTCGGCACCGACCGAGCTGGGCTGGCAGAGCGCTCGCGGGAGATCTGCAGAGACCCGGACATCCGCAAGACGAGCTTCCTCGCCTACCAGTGCGTCCACGGACTGGGGCACGGGTTGATGATTCACACGAGCTACGACCTGCTGGGTGCGCTGAGGGTCTGCGACCAGCTCGAGACCGGGTGGGACTCGGATTCCTGCGAGGCGGGCGTGTTCATGGAGAACATCTCGTCCTCCTACGGGATCAAGTCCCGCTGGCTCCGCGACGACGACCTGATCTACCCGTGTAACGACCTCGCCGAGAAGTACAAGCTCTACTGCTACCTGATGGTGACCTCGCGGATCCTCGAGTCCAACGGGTACAACTGGGCCAAGACCGTTGCGACCTGCAGGAAGAGCGATCGCGGCTGGATCGCGACCTGCTTCCAGTCGCTCGGGCGAGACGCTTCGGGGAACACGCGCCAGAACGCCCCCAAGA
>JBOHAU010000150.1:0-13072 GCA_050698015.1 Gaiellaceae bacterium | reverse complement strand
GGCCGGAGGCGGCGAAGAGCGAGACCGTGCCGACGAGGAGCAGGATGGGGACGAGCGCCCACAGGCGCCAGCGCGCCGTGACCGCCCGCGAGCTCTCTGCCAGCGAGCCCGACTCCATCAGTCCTGCACGTCGAAGAAGCCCATCCAGCCCAGCTCCGCGAACTCGGACTGATGCGCATGGAACATGAAGAGCCCGGGATTGGCGAAGTCGATCTCGATGATCCCTCGCTCGCCCTGGCAGAGCATGACCGTGTCCGTGTATTCGAAGAAGTCGGTCGACCCGGTCGGGTAGTAGCGGAAGAAGTCGCCGTGTAGGTGGAAGGAGTTGACGAGGTCGAACTCGGTCAGGTTCGCGAGGTAGATGCGCACGGTCTGCGAGCGGCTGACCTTGATCGGGTAGCGCGCGTAGAAGAATGCCGGCCCGTTGACGGCGTAGAAGTTGTTCTCGCCGTCGCCGTCCGTGTCGAAGGCGTTCATGACCATGACCAGCTCCTGCGCCGGCGGACGCGGCTCGGGCGGGTCGATGATGAACGCGCCGTAGAGGCCCTTGTGGATGTGCTTCTTCAGCGGCGTCGCGTGGCAGTGGTAGAGGTGCATGCCCGCCGGCCGCGCCGGGAACTCGTAGGTGAACGAGTCGCCAGGGGCGACGATCTCGAAGACGCCGTCCATCCCGGAGGGGTGGATCCCGTGGAAGTGGATCGTGTGCGGGTGCGAGCCGCCGTTCACGAACTTCACGCGGAGCAGGTCGCCCTCGGTCGCACGGATGATCGGGCCCGGGACGGTCCCGTTGTACGTCCAGGCGTTGAAGAAGACGCCCGGCGCAATCTCGATCGTCTTATCCACCGCGACGACCTCGTGCTCCCGTACTCGCCCAGCTTTGTACGGCTCGGCCTTGGGCGGGTGGAGCAGGCGGTCAAGGTCGTGCGGGCCACCAGGCGCCGGTACGTGCTCGCGGATCATCGCCGCATGGCCGAGGGTCGGATGCTTGTGGCCCTCGTGCGTGGCGCTCGGATGAGCGTGCGAATGCCCCGGCAGATTCAGCCGGGCGAAGGGCGCCGCCGCGAGCAGCGGCGCCGAGGCCGCCAGCATCTGCTTGCGGGTAAACTTAGGCATGCCTAAATAATAACTGAGGCATATGGAACTGACAGACGCAATCCAGGACTACTTGAAAGAGATCTACAAGCTCGAGGTCGCCGGCCGGCGGGCGACGACGTCTGCACTGGCAGAAGTGCTCGAGGTCTCGCCTCCTTCGGTGACCGCGATGCTGAAGAAGCTCGCGACGCTCGGGCTCGTCGAGCACGAGCGGTACCACGGCGCCAAGCTGACGGAAAGTGGCGAGCGCGTCGCGCTCGAGGTGATCCGGCACCACCGGCTGCTCGAGCAGTATCTCGTCGAGACGCTCGGCATTCCGATCGACGCCGTTCATGCGGAGGCCGACCGGCTCGAGCACGCGCTCTCGGAAGAGCTCGAGGCGCACATCGACCGGACCCTCGGCTTTCCGACCCGCGATCCGCACGGCGATCCGATTCCGGACGCGGAGCTCAGAGTGGCAGCGCAAGACCTGACCCCGCTGTCCACGCTCGAGGCGGGCGCGAAGGCGACCGTGGAGCGCGTCCCGGACGGCGACGGCGAGCTCCTTCGCTACCTCTCGAAGCTCAAGCTGACACCGGGCAGCCGGCTCGAGGTGCGGGAGTCAGCGCCCTTCGACGGCCCGGTGACGGTTCGGATCGGCAACGCAGATCACGCGATCTCGCGTGAGCTCGCCGCGCGAATCGACGTGGCCTAACGCTTCCAGTCCAGCCCGTACAGCTCCGAGTAGGCCGAGGGCGGTAGCTGAGGGATCGCGATCGGCCGGGGTGGCGCACCGTCGAGCGTGGCGACCATGAGCTCGTGCCCTTCGTAGTCGTCAAAGACGCGCCGGACGGCAAAGACGATGTGCCTGCCGTCCGGAGACCAGCTCGGCGAGCAGTTGATGTCGAGTGGCAGCCCCCTCGCGACCAAGCGCGGGTGCGTTCCGTCTGCACGCACGACCATGAGTGCCGCTCCACTCCCGGTAAACCCAATGAACGCGATCCACTTCCCGCTCGGCGACCACCGTGGGTAGCGTCCACGAACTCGCCGCAACTCGCGGATTCCGGTGCCATCCGCGTGAATCAGGTGGAGCCGCTCGCCGCTCTGGTCGAAAGCGATCCTCTTGCCGTTCGGCGACCAATCGGGCCTGCCGAAAGCCCGCCGCCACCTGCCGAACAGTCGTCGCTGCGCTGAGCCGTTCGACCTCATCGTGAAGAGCGTGCCCTTCCGCGCGAACACGAGGCGCCTGCCGTCGGGCGACCAGGCCGCGGACGTGTAATCGCATTCCCTGCAGGGATGCGTCAGTCGGCGGGCGGCCCGCCGCCCCTGTGGATCGATCGTCCAGATGTCGCTGAAATTGGAGCTGAGCGAGACCCTCCGTCCATTCGGCGACCAGCGCGGGCTGAACGGCGAGACGCGCGGCGTCTCGATCTGCCGAAACCCCGTTCCATCGGCACTGACGACGTACAGGCTCGGCCCGCTCCTCTTCTGCGGGCAGCCGCTGCACGAGAACACGAGCGTGCCTTTGCCGACGAATGGCGCGGGCTGCATCGGCGCGCCGAGCCGGCGGCGAGCAGCGCCAGACCGACAACTGACGAGAGCGCCAGGATGACCCGCCTCATCTTGAGATTATGGGGAAGGGCTATTTCGAGTTCGTAAAGTCGAAGCGCGTCGCGGTCTTCGGGTAATCGGCCTCCAGCCAGGCGAGCGCGCGGGTGGGGCGCAGTCGAAACAGCTTCGTGTTCGGCGGCCGGTAGCCGTACTTCGCCTCGTACGCGTCCAGGACCGACTCGTCGACCTCCTTCACTTCGGCCTCGCCCTGCAGGATCACGACCTCGTCGCCGCTCTCGAGATGAACGACGACTCGCGGGTCGCGCGCGAGGTTCCGTCCCTTGCGCGAGCTCGGACTCGTCCCGAAGTAGACGGCGCCCTCGGCCCAGACGCCCCAGACGGGCGCGGCGCTCGGCTCACCGTCCGCGTTCGCCGTGACGATCCAGTAGTTCCGGGAGGCCTCGAGCCGCTCGTCGGCCCAGCTCCACGGCAGCATCCCCACCTCGTCGGTCGAGATGCCGTAGCCCGGGTCGAAGTCCGGACGGCGCCGCCGGGGGGTTCCCTCCATGGCCGTCATCCTGCCGACTTGCCGAGCGAACATATGTTCGCTTTCATTCGGATGTGCAGCTCGCCCTCGATTCGCTCGACCGGCTGGTGGACACGCTCGAGGAGCGCGGGACGCTTTCGGCGGTCGAGGCCGCGCAGTCGCTCTTCGCCACTGCCTCGATCTCCGACGGGCTCGCCTGCTCGCTTCTCGAGGAAGTCACGGCTGGTGACAGTCGCGTCGTCTGCGCGGGCGCCACGGTTTCGCTCGCCGGAATCGGGACCGACCCGTTGCTGGAGGAGGCCGACTTCGTCGTGTTCGACCTGGAGACGACCGGGCTCTCGGCCACTCACTGCCGCATCTGTGAGCTCGGAGCCGTCCGTGTGCGGGCACTCGAGCTCGTCGGCTCGTTTCAGTCGCTCGTCAATCCGGGCGTCGCCCTCCCGGAGCCGGTCGCCCGCCTGACCGGGCTGCGCGAACAGGAGCTGAAATGCGCTCCTTCCGTCTCCAGCGTGCTCAAGCGGTTCCGCGCCTTCGCGGGCGAGGACCTCCTGGTCGCCCACAACGCCCGCTTCGACCAACGCTTCCTCGAGCGGCAATTGCTCCGGGTGCACGGACGGCGCCTCTCCGAGCCGCCGCTCTGTACGGCCGCGCTCGCCCGACGGCTGCTCGAAGGCCGGCTGCGCCAGGTCAGCCTCGCTTCGCTCGCCCAGTTCTTCGGCGTCTCGACGAGACCCTGTCATCGCGCGCTGCCCGATGCCGAAGCGACCGCCGAGATCCTCGTGCACCTGATCGGGCTCGCGCAGGAGATCGGCGCGAGGCGCCTGTCCGACCTGCGGGCGCTCGCCGCCCCGCGTAAGCGTCGGGTGTACGGCAGGCGCTCGCTGGCGCGCGGTGCTCCCACGCGGCCGGGCATCTACCTCTTTCGCGACCGCCACGACCAGGTGCTCTACGTCGGCCGCGCCCGCGACCTGCGTGCCCGGCTTCGTTCGTACTTCCGCAGCGAGCGCCAGCGGCCGTCGGTTGAAGCCGCCCTCCATGCGCTCGATCGCATCGAGTGGCGAGTGCTGGGCTCCGAGCTCGAAGCCGCACTCGAAGAGCTCAGGCTGATCCGCGAGCTCCAGCCGCCCGCCAACTCCCGCAGTCGCAGAAAGGAGCATGGCGTCTACTTGAAACCCCGGGGTGAGGACTTCGTCGTCACCAAGACCGCGACCAAGCTCGGTCCGATCGCGAGCCGCCGAAGAGCATCGCTTGCCGCCCGGGCACTCGCTATGAGCACGACCGAGGAGCTCGAGGCCCTCGAGCGACCCGATGGCGGGCCGCTGCCGCGCCTGCGGGTCCGGCTGAACGACCTGGCCGAGAGCCTGCACTACGAAGAAGCGGCGCGGCTACGGGACCGCATCGAGGCGCTCGACCAGGTCCTCGGGCGTCTACGGCGGCTGAAGCGGCTCCGCGAGCTCGAGCTCTGCGTGATCGCTCCTGCGCTCGAGCCGGGAACGCAGAAGGCGTTCTTCATCTGCGGCGGCGAGGTTCGTTCCTGTTTGCTGCCGCGGGCGACCTTCGAGATCGAGGCGACGCTCGCGCTCTGTCGCGCCGCTCGCGAGCGGGCGGCGGACACGCTCACTCCCGAGCAGGCGGAAGACCTCCTGCTCATCGACGGCTTCGTCCGCCGTCCGCCGCCCGAGTTGACCGTACTGCCGCTCGATGCTCGGCTGATCGGCGGCTATGCCACGAAGCGATAGACCTCGAACACCTCGGCGTACTCTCGGTTCACGTTGACGCCGTGGGTGCGGGCGAGGTTCCAGACGTACTCCGGATCTGAGTAGCGCCGGTGCTGCTGGGACGCGTACTTGGCGAGCGCGGCGACCTTGCGCTCGAGATGTCCCTGCTCCAGGGCCACGTACGCCTGGTAGCCGAAGTCGAAGTTGTTCCACGGAATCTCGTAGCCGAGGATCGTCGTCCGCTTGAAGGCGCGAAGGCCCTCGGCGGCGACCACCTGGTGGTCCTGGTGGATGTCGCGCAGGCTGGGCTGGAGCACCGCGTCGGGCTTCCAGTCGTCCCACAGGGCGATGAGCAGCTCCAGGATCTCCTGGCGGTGCTCGGGGAAGCTCCGTACCTCGAAGTCGTGGACGACGAGCTCCGACTCGGGGATGCCGATCTCCGCCGTCGCCTCGCGGACCTCGCGCGCCAGGGTGTCGGGCGGAAAGCCCTCCGGCAGCGAGCGCGTCGCGATCGAGAACGCGATGTAGCGCACCTCGGCGCCGGCGTCGACGACCCGGGCGAGCGTCCCGCCGCAGCCGAACTCGCCGTCGTCTGTGTGCGGCGCGAGCACGAGCACTCTCTTCCAGGCCTCCACCAATGTGGGACGTAGTATCCGGCCCCGGGCATGGGCGACGTGGGATTGTCGGAGCTTGCAGGGGTTGCGGGCGCGGGAGGCGCCGCGCTCGTGCTCCTCGCGGGCCGCCGGACGACGCTCCTCGCCGGCTTCGCGCTGATCGCCGCCGCCGAGGCCCTGTTGGCCGATCCCGGCGGGGTTTCCCCCGGGCTGCTGGCGGCAGGCGTCGCCGGAATCGTCGTGCTCGCAGCCCTCGCCGCGGTGTTCGTCCGCGCTCCGGCGCTCGTCATCCCAACGCTCCTGGTCGCCGCACCCTTCCGCCTGCCCTTCGACTTCGACCGTGACCATCGCTTCTTCTTCGCGCTTGCTCAGGGCGGGAAGCTCGGCCGCCTCGTCCCGCTCTACGTGGTCCTGGCAGCCGCCGTGACCGCGTACGTCTGGCGCGTCCTGCGCGGCGCCGAGGTCGCGCCGATCCCGCGCCTGCTGGCGGCGCCCGCCGCCGCCTTCTTCGCACTCGCCTCGGTCTCGCTGCTCTGGTCGCGAGACCTCGACGCCGGTGCAAACCTGCTCGCATTCTTTCTCCTGCCCTTTGCCGCGCTCCTCGCGATCGTGGCTCGGGCGGAGCTCGCGCCGTGGCTTCCCAAGGCACTCGCGGTGATCTCGATCGGGCTCGCCTCCCTCTTCGCCGCGATCGGCCTCTGGCAGGAGGTGACCGAGGATCTCTTCTTCTATTCGCCGACGCTCGAGGTCAGCAACGCGTACTCCCCGTTCTTCCGCGTGACGTCGCTGTTCACCGACCCCAGCCTCTACGGGCGTCACCTCGTCCTCGGCTTCGCCGTGCTGCTCGTCCTCCTCCTCACCGACCGCATCAACCTGTACCTCGCGGCGGGGATCGGGACGCTGCTCTTCGCCGGGCTCTACTTCTCGTACTCGCAGACGAGCATGGCGTCGCTCTTCGTGGTCGCCTTCGTGGTCACCCTCGTCGCCGGTGATCCCGCCGCGCGACGCGCTGTGGCTGTGGCCAGCGCGATCGTCGTGGTGGCCGCCTCGGCCTTCGTGGTCGTGGGTGCGCGAGACGAGTCGTTCGGCGACGTCACGAGCGGCAGGTGGACCCGCGTGGAGCGCACCGCCGACGTCGTGCGCGAGGCGCCGTTCTTCGGCGTCGGTCTCGGAGCCCAACCCGAGGTGAGCCAGGAGCTCGCGCAGCAAAACGGCGCGAGGACCGGGCGCTTCGTGTCCCATACGACGCCGCTCACCGTCGCGGCGGAGCTCGGCATCGTCGGGCTCGTGATCTACGCGCTCCTGCTGGCGGCCGCGATCCGGATGGTCATGCTGCTCCGCGATCGCGACGTCGCGCTCGGTCTCTCCCTCGGCGCCGTGCTACTGACCCTCTTCGTCCACGCGCTCGCCTACAGCGGCTTCTTCGAGGATCCGGTCACGTGGCTCACCCTCGGAATCGGAGCCGCCTACCTCGCGGCGCCGGTCGTGGTGCGCGCCACGGCGCCGCAGTCCTCGAAGACAGAACCGGCGGCCACCGGCCAGCCCATCACCGCCAGGTGACGCGGCGCGAGGCCGGGGCGGTCCTCGGCGTTCTCGGAGCCCTCGTCGCCATCACCGTGCCGGAGCTCGGCTCCGACCCGTGGCCGTTCGCCCGCATCCGGGCGGATCCAGAGGGAGTCCTCGGCCCACTCGTCCGCGCTGCCGACAGCGAGTGGGACCTCGGGCTGCTCCGTGCGGCGGCGGTTCTCGCCGGGCTCGTCGTCGCCCTCTCCGCAGCGCTCGTCCTGTGGATACGCGTGGCTCCACTCCGGCTGCTCTGGGCCGTCTGCGCCGCCGTGATCCTGCTCCTCGCCGTGCCCGCGACTCTCCTCCAGGTTGGGCTCCGAGACGCCACGCACCCCTGGTACCACGTCAACGACTCCACCTACCAGATCGACCTCGCGGGCGAGCTCGTGCTGGACGGCAACACTCCCTACGGGTACGACTACCGCGGCACCGGGCTCGAGCGCTGGTACCCGGCCGTCGATGCCGACGAGGACGTCCCCCGCGTCGCGCTCGACCACTTCGCGTACTTCCCCGGGACGGCGCTGACCGCGGGTGCCTGGCGGGTGCTGCCGGCGCCGTTCGACGACTACCGGATCTTCGTGCTGCTCTGCACGCTCGCGCTCTTCGCGGCCGCGCTCCTCTTCGACGCACCGATGCCGTGGAAGCTGGCCGCGGGGGCGGCGCTCGCGGCGAACCCGCTCGCCACCCGCGCCGCGTGGTTCGGGACGGCCGACGCGCCGAGCGTGCTCCTGACGGTGCTCGCCTTCGCCCTCGTCGCCCGCTCGCGCTACCTGCTCGCGGCGGCCTCGCTCGGCGGTGCCGTCCTGCTGAAGCAGTTCGCTCTCGTGGCCGTGCCGTTCCTCGCCGTCGCGATGCTCACGCGGGCAGTGCCCCGCCCGACGCTCTACCGGGCCGGCGGCGTCTTCGCGCTCGTCGTGGTCGCCGGGATCCTGCCGTTCGCGATCGCCGATCCGGGCGCGCTCTGGGAAGACACGATCGCGTACGGCGCGCAGACGTACCGCATCATCGGCTACGGGCTCGCCGGGATCCTCGTCGAGACCGGCGTGCTCGACGACCGGTTCGGCTCCTATCCGTTCCTTCCGCTCGCGCTTCTCGTGTGGCTCCCGCTCACCGCCTGGCTGACGTGGACGCAGTGGCGCGAGAGGCGGCTCTGGGTCGGCGCGGCCGGCTTCGCTAGCTCGATCTTCGTCCTGTTTTATCTCGGCCGCGTCTTCCAGAACTCGTACTTGATCTGGCCTTTGAGCGCGCTGCTCGTCGCTTTCGTGCTTGCTTCCGCTGAGCGCGACGCTTCGGAGCGAAGCTGAAGACCCGGGAGCGGCCGACGATGTAGAGGTGCTGGCTGTCGGCGACGGCGGGGCTGAAGACGCCGTCGGGCCACTGCCAGACGAGCTTCCCGGTCACAGCGTCAAGCGCGTAGGTTCCGCGGTCGCCCTGCTTCGCGTAGCGCGAGGCGACACTGCCACAGCGCGGGCAGGCGGCGAAGTAGACGAGCCCGTCGATCACGCTCGGCGCACCATGGATCGCTGCCGAGGCCGAGAACCGCCAAAGGCGGTCGCCCGTCGCCGCGTCGAAGGACTGGAAGTAGCCGTCGTAGGTGCCCACGTACACGCGGCGGCGCCAGACCGCCGCCGCGGTGTAGATGTAGGTTCCGGCCTGCTGCGCCCAAAGCAGCCGCCCGCTGGACGCCCCGAACGCGTACAAGGTCCCGTCGGCGTTCCCGATGAAGACCCGGCCGTAGGCGATCGTGGGCGTGGCGTAGAAGTACTCGCGACGGCCGAACCGCGCGAGCGCCTGGGCGCGCCACCGCAGGCGCCCCGTGCGGGCGTCGACCGAGTAGACGCTGCCGCCGTCGGTCCCGAAGTAGATCCTCCCGCCGCTGAACGCGGGCGAGCTATTGACCTCATGGTCGGCCGTGAACGTCCAGCGGGGCTTCCCGGTGTAGATGTCGATCGCGTAGAGCTTGTGATCCCACGAGCCTGCGTAGAGCGTCCTGCCGATCACGAGCGGTGAGGTCTCGAAGGCGCCAGCGCGGAACCGCCAGATGATCTTCCCGGTCCGCGCGGCCATCGCAGTGATCATCCCGGGCTGGCTCCGCGGGTAGCGGTTGCACGGCAGCGGCTGCATCCAGGCGTGGTAGACGACGCGATAGGCGACAGTCGGTGACGCCGCGGAGCAGTGGTTGAACCGTCGCTCCCAGACCACCTTCCCGGTTCTGTGGTGGAAGGCGAAGAAGCGGCCCCGTTGCTGCGCGATGTAGAGACGGCCGTACGCGACCGACGGCGGGAACTCGAGCACGTGGTGCGCCTTGAAGGTCCAGCGCAGCCGGAACGGCGGCCGGAGCTTGAAATCGGTCGCGGTGTGCGTCCGCTGGACCTTGAGCCCGTAGGTCGGCCAGGGGAGGCGCAGCACGACCTTGCGCGGGCGCTTCTGCTCGGGCGTCTTCTGCTGCGTGGTGACGAACTCCTCGGTTGGGGAGCCTCGGACCTCGTCGATCGTCGCGTAGTCGTGAAGCCAGAAACCGAAGGCGACCCCGAAGCCCAATGCACTAGCGATCGCCAAAGCGACCAGGTATTGCATTCGCGGCAAGAGGGCTCCCAGGCTAGCGGCGGCGCACGAGGACGGACGCAGTGTCCCGCCGGCCGCCCGCGCGGATCACGAGCGCGTACCGACCCGGCGTCGCGGGCGCACGAACACTGAGGGTGTGCGCCCTGGCCGAGGCGCGCCGCCGGCCCAGTCGCCACGTGTAACGGGGATAGTCGGTCGAGATCCGAACCGTGATCAGCCGTCGCGGCCGGACTCGCAGCCGTGAGGGGCTGACTTCCAGATACCGGACACGGACGAAGAACAGCCGCCCCGAGGCGCCGTTTCCGGCTGCGTCGACGGCGGAGACCTGCAACCGCTCGAATCCGGGCCGAAGCCGCGGGGGCCGCCAGGGGATCGTGCCTTCGGTTCGCAGCGCGGTCTTCCAGACGCGCCGTCCGTTGACGAGCAGAAGCGCGTTGGAAGGCTCGCTCACGCGGTACCGGATCCTGATCGCGTCGCCGCGGCCGTCGCCGTCGGGAGAGACCATTCTTCGGCTGACGTTGAGCACCCGAACCCGCGGCGGAGTCGTGTCGACCGTGATCTCCTTCGAGAACTCGATCACGCGGCCGAGCTTCTGGAGCTCGACTCGGGGGCGATACGGACCCTCCGGGACGAGCTTTCCCGACTCGTCGCGCCCGTCCCAGCCGAACCGGTGATTGCCCGGCCGGAAGCTCGCCCGCTTGAGGATCGTCCGAACGACTTCACCGTTCTCGTCCGCGATCGTCAGCGTAATCACATCCGGTCGCCGCAGGCGGAAGGCGATCTTCGCGGTCTGCAGCTCGCAGCGGCAGACCGGCGAGAACGTGGCATCGACTCGCGGCCGTGCGAGCGGGTCCGGTTCGAGCTTCAAATCCTCGGTGACGACGAACGCCGCCGCCGTTGCGGCGAGCAGAACGAGGATCAGCAGGGTGCGGAGATGGCGGAACAAGGCTCGGCGAGTGTATTCAGGCTCGGCGCGAACCTCGTCGCTAGCATCATCGGCGTGAGGAAAGCCGTCCTCGCCGGGGTCATCGCGATCTTGTGTCTCGCCGGCACCGCGCGCCCCGCGGAGGCCGCGGGGCCTTGCGGCCTGCCCGAGAGCGGCACGGCATGGATCGACTTCGCCGACGGCTCCGTCCCGTTCTGGCACCGCTTCGCGCGCCCGGGCGTGATCGCGGCGGCCTCGAACTTCCTCTTCCCGCCGCAGCTCCGCGCCGCCGGCGCGAAGACGGTCTACTGGGACTTCTACTTGAACAACCGCGTCGGCCGGCCGGACCGGCCGACCCACCCGGAGGTCGCGCGCGACTGGGCTCACCGCATCTTCATCCGGGCGCAGGCCTCCTCGGCGTGCCCGCGTCCGTGGATGGCGCTCAACGAGCTGTTCGGCGCCCACCTGACGACCCCGTGGACGGCGACGAACGCCCAGTACCGCCAGAACGTGATCATCTTCGTGCGGACGCTCCGCGAGCTCGGCGCCCGCCCAATGCTGCTGATCTCCAGCCGGCCGTACACCGACGGCGAGGCCGGACTGTGGTGGCGCGAGGCCGCGCACTACGCCGACCTCGTCCAGGAGGTCTACTACAGCGGCAAGTTGATCCACCGCCAGGGGGCGATCGCCGGCAGTAGGACGATGCGCCGACGCTTCCGGGAGGCGGTCAAGGCGTTCACTGACCTGGGAATCCCGGCGAAGAAGGTCGGCCTCATGCTCGGCTTCCAGGCTTCGAACCGCGGGACGATGAACGCCGTGCCGTGGTTCGAGCACGTGAAGATGCAGGCGCTCGCGGCGAAGCAGGTCGCGAAGGAGACGGGCATGGGCAGCGTCTGGTCGTGGGGCTGGATCGCGCGGAACGCGGCGCAGGCGGATCCGGACAAGGAGGCGGCGGCCTGCGTCTACCTCTGGGTGCGCGACCCCCGCCTCTGCAACGGCCCGATCGCCGCGGGACCGGACTTCGACGTCTCGCGCACCCAGGGGCAGGTCGTTCTCCCCCGCGGTGCGCGCTGCGCGATCGGCGACCACGTGGTCAGCCGCACGGCCGTGGCGGGTCTCTCGCGCGTGACCGGGAACCGGGACGTTGCGTTCTCCGCCGTCTATGCCCGCGCCGTGCTCCAGGGCCTCGTCGACGTCGAGCGGGAAGACGTTCTCGCCGCCGAGCGGGCGATCCTCGCCGCCCGCTTCCGCGGCAGCCGGGCCGCCTACCGGCGTGCACTGGCTCGCGGACGCGCCACGGAGACGCTCGCACGAGAGATCATCGCCGACGAGCTTCGGCAGCAGCAGATGGGCAGACGCTTCCGCGTCGGGACGCCCACGCCCGAGCAGATCACGAGCTACTACGAGAGCGTCGCCGACACACCCGCCAGGCTCGTCCAGGTCAAGCCGCGAGCGTGGTGGCTCGGAGATCGCCGCGAAGGACTCGCGATCGCCTCACTCGCCCCACCCCAGATCTTCGGGATCCCTGTAGGCCGGAAGTGGGTGAGGATCCGGACGCCCGACGGCGTCCTCAGGATCCGCTCCGAAGACGACGCCTTCCCGCTCGGCACCTTCCCGCTCTCGGTGGCGCGGCCGGCGGTCGTGGCGGCGCTGAAGGAGATCCAGCGGCGCCAGATCTTCGAGCGCTGGTTCACGCGGCCCCTGAACGACGGCCTCGACCGGACTCAGTGCGCGAACGACGAGCTGCCGCCCGTCGCAGTCGTCGACCTGACGACCTACCTGCCGTTTCTCGCGCTCACGGCGTAGGGCGCACGAAGACCTTGGAGCCCTGCTCGAGCTCGAGCGCGGCTGCCTCGTCCCGTGTCATCTGGACCCAGACCTCACGTCCGTCCTCGAGCGACAGGTCGGCGCGAACCTCGAAGCCGAGGTGGACCACGCGTTCCACCGTCGCCTGCTCGGCCGATCCGTTCGGCTCGCGGCGGACCTCGATGTCGTGCGGCCGGATGAGCTCCTCGCCGAAGTTGCTGACCGGCCCGATGAACGACATCACGAACTCATTCGCCGGCCGTTCGTAGAGATCCAGCGCGCCTCCGATCTGCTCGACCCGCCCCTGGTTCATCAGCACGATCTGGTCGGCGAGCTCCATCGCCTCCTCCTGGTCGTGCGTGACGAAGATCGTCGTCACGTGCACCTCGTCGTGGAGCCGGCGAAGCCAGGCGCGCAGCTCCTTCCGGACCCGGGCGTCGAGGGCGCCGAAGGGCTCGTCGAGGAGCAGTACCTTGGGCTCGACGGCGAGCGCGCGGGCAAGCGCCATGCGCTGCCGCTGTCCGCCGGAGAGTTGCGCGGGGTAGCGCTTCGCAAGCCCGTTCAGCTGGACGAGGTCGAGGAGCTCGGCCACGCGCTCCTTGATCTCCGCCTTCGGACGCTTCCGGACCGCGAGGCCGAAGGCCACGTTGTCCCAGACCGTCATGTGCTTGAAGGCGGCGTAGTGCTGGAAGACGAAGCCGACGCCGCG
>JBOHAU010000149.1:0-8569 GCA_050698015.1 Gaiellaceae bacterium | reverse complement strand
GAGCGCTACCAGCCCGGCGACCTCGAGCCGCCGCCGCGGCGCGTGGTCACGACCGAAGGCCGTCAAGGCGGTCGCTACGTCGAGGGTGATCGAGAGGGACGGTGGGAGGCCGCGCCGCTCCCGGGGCCGCTTGCCGACACGTACGGCGCGGGCGACACGTTCGCAGCGGCGCTCGCCCTCGGACTCGGGGCGGGGCGATCGACCGACGACGCGCTCGCCTTCGCCGCTCGCGCCGCCGCGGGGGCGATGACGATCCCAGGCGCAGGAATGAGCCGCGTTTCCAGGTGACCTCGTTGGACCTGCGCTAGGCGGTCAGTCCCGACGCGAAGATGCTGCGGGCGATCGTCCAGGCCGGTTCGGAGATCGCGCTCACGCTCGTTCAAGGGCACAGAAGACTGAGCTCGTCCTGAGCGCTCCGCTCCAGGACCCCCGGGAACTTCGCGCTGGACCTCTTGCAGAGTGGGGCATAGTGGTCTAAAGTGGGGCAAAGTGGGAGACCGGTAATGGCCCGATCATGCTTCTCGGCGAATACGAGCACACCATCGACGACAAGAACCGCCTCACGCTTCCGGCGAAGTTCCGGGAGCAGCTGGCCGAAGGTGTTGTCGTCACGAGGGGCATGGACGGATGTCTCTTTGCGTACCCGGCTGGGGATTGGCGCGAACGCTTCAGCGCGCGCGTTGCGGGGCTCGACCCGCTCCAGCCCGACAGCCGCAAGCTCCAGCGCCATTTCTTCTCAGGCGCGAGCGAAGCCGAGCTGGACAAGCAGGGGCGGATCATGATTCCGGCCGCCCTCCTCAAGTACGCGGGTCTCTCACGTGACGTTGTCGTCGCCGGTGTCTCCGACCACCTCGAGATCTGGGATCGGGAGGCGTGGCGGCGGGAGCTCGACGAGGTGGAAGGGAGCGCAGAACATGTTGCCGAGCGTCTTGCAGCCAAACGCGACTGATCACGTCCCGGTTCTCGCCGGCGAAGTCCGCCGGCTGCTCGACCTGCAGCCGGGCGAGACTGTCATCGACGCCACCTTCGGCGCCGGCGGACACGCCGCGCTCCTCGCGCCGGACCTCCAGGGGCAGGGCAAGTACGTCGCCGTCGACCGCGACCCGAGCGTGCGGCCGTACTTCGAGTCGTTTCGCCGTGGCGCGGGCGTCCAGACGCGGTTTCTCCGCGGCGACTTCGCCGACGTCTTCGAGCGCCTCGCGGACAACGGCCTGCGCGCGGACGCGATCCTCTTCGACCTCGGCGTGTCGAGCATGCAGCTGGACAAGCCCGAGCGCGGGTTCTCGTACGCGTCCGATGCGCCCCTCGACATGCGGATGGATCCCTCGGCGGAGCACTCGGCCCGCGACCTCGTCAATGAGGCGAGCGAGCGGGAGCTGACGGACATCTTCCGCGGCTACGGCGAGGAGCGCTATGCGAAGCAGATCGCCAGGGCGATCCTCCGCCGTCGGAAGGAGCAGCCCTTCGAGCGGACGGGCGAGCTCGTCGAGACGATCAAGAGCGCGATTCCGGCGCCCGCGCGGTTCGGTGACGGTCACCCGGCGCGCCGCGTGTTCCAGGCGCTTCGCATCGCCGTCAACGACGAGCTCACGGCGCTCGAGGCGGCGCTGCCCGCGGCTCTCGACACCCTCCGGCCGGGAGGACGCCTCGCAGTGATCAGCTTCCACTCGCTCGAGGACCGCATCGTCAAGCGCTACTTCCGACGCGAGGAGCGCGGCTGCACCTGTCCGCCCGAGTTCCCCGTCTGCGTCTGCGGGCGGGAGCCCTCGCTGCGGGTGCTGACCAAGAAGCCGATTCGACCCAGCACCGAGGAGATCGCGCTCAATCCCCGCGCCGGCTCGGCCCGGCTGAGGGCGGCAGTCAAGGCCTGATGGCGGTCGCAGTCGCACGAGCGCCGCGCCAGAGGGCGCGGCCGACTCCTCGGACGCGCCGTCGCCGGAAGGCCGCGCCCGGCCGCCGGGTCGCGGGCGGCGCGGTGTGGATTGTGCTCATGGGCCTGCTGCTGGCCGGCGTCGTCGCGCTGAACGTCACCGTGCTTCGCCTCAACCTCAGCTTCGAAGAGCTCGGCCAGGAGCGGGCTCAGCTGCGGGCCGAGAACGCGGAGCTGGCCTCGAGGCTTGCGTCCCGCTCCTCCTCGCCCCGGACGAGCAGTCTCGCCCGCCGCGCGCTCGGCGTGGAACCGGCCGATCCCGCCACGACGACGTATCTCCACGTCGGGAAGTGAGCGCGCGGCTTCCGAATCGGCGGATTCGGCTGCTGCTCGTCTTCTTCGTCCTCGCCTTCCTCGGAACCTTCGGGCGCGCCGTCTGGCTGCAGGCGGTGCAGGCGCAGCCGCTCGACCGGCTGGCGCGCGGCCAGCATCACGCGACGATCGAGGTCCCGGCCGCGCGCGGCTCTCTGCTCGACCGGAAGGGCGTCGAGCTGGCGATCGGAAAGCAGGCGATCACGGTGTACGCGAACCCGAGGCATGTGGCCGACCCACGGGCGACCGCGATCGCAGCAGGGCGCGTGCTTCGGATCGACCCCGATCGCCTGTACGGAAAGCTCGCCGACCGCTCGCGGGGCTTCGTGTACGTGGCGCGCAAGGCTGACCCCGAGCGAGCTGCGGCGCTGAAGGCTCTCAATCTGACCGGCCTCGGGTTCTATCCGGAGGAGCGGCGCGTGTACCCCCTCGGCTCGGTCGCCGCGCACGTCCTCGGCTTCGCCGGGCTGGACAACCGCGGGCTCTCTGGCCTCGAGCTCGCACTCGACAAGACGCTCGCGGGACGCAGCGGGCGCCAGACAGTCGCCCGCGACCCGTTCGGGCGAACGCTGGACGTGCTCTCCTCCGTGTCGCCGGTCGAGGGGCGCAACGTGCGGCTGACACTCGACGACACCCTGCAGGCGAACGCGGAGTCGATCCTGCGCCGGACCGTGCGGCACTGGGGCGCGAAGGCGGCGACGGCCGTCGTCCTCGACCCGCGGACCGGCGAGGTGCTGGCGATGGCCTCGGAGCCGGGCTTCGACGCGAACCGCTTTCCCGAGACGGACAAGGACACCCAGCGCAACCGCGCCGTCACGGACACCTACGAGCCGGGCTCGACGCTGAAGGTGGTGACCGTCGCGGGTGCGCTCTCCGAAGGGCTGGTGACGCCGGCGACGCCGTTTTCACTCGAGCCGAACATCCGGGTGGCCGACCGGGTGATCCACGAGGCGCACCGCACCCGGACCGAGCGGATGACCGTCGCCGAGATCCTCTCGCAGTCGTCCAACGTGGGGACGATCACCCTCGCCGAGCTGCTCGGTCGTAGCCGGCTCGAGACGTGGGTCGAGCGCTTCGGCTTCGGCAAGCGGAGCGGTGTGGACTTCCCCGGCGAGACGTCAGGGATCCTGCCGTTCTACTGGTCGGGCTCGACGATCGGGACGCTTCCCATCGGCCACGGAATCGCGGTCACGCCCGTGCAGATGGCCGCTGCCTACGCCGCGGTCGCGAACGGCGGCGTCTGGCTCCGGCCGCGGCTGGTTGCCGACCGACCTCCGAAGCGCCGCCGGGTCATGTCGAAGCCTGTCGCGGATCAGCTGCTCTCGATGCTGCGCGACGTCGTCATCGAGGGGACCGGCACCGAAGCCGAAGTCGAGGGCTACCAAGTGGCCGGCAAGACCGGCACGGCGGCGAAGCCGGACCCTCGCGGCGGCTACTCGCAGAGCCGCTACGTGGCCTCGTTTGTCGGCGTCGTCCCGGCGAGTGCTCCGCGGCTGGTCGTGCTTGTCACCGTCGATGAGCCGAACGGCGCGATCTGGGGCGGCGTCGTCGCGGCGCCCGCCTTCCAGCAGATCGCGCACTTTGCGTTGCAGTACCTGGAGATTCCGCCCGACGCCCTGTCACCGCGCTAGCGTTCCCTAGCCAATGGATCTCGAGCGGCTGGTCACCGCGCTCGCGCCCCTGGAGGTCCGCGGAGGCGCTCCCACCGACGTCACCGACCTCGCGTACGACACGCGGGCGGTGGTCCCGGGCGCGCTGTTCTTCTGCGTCCCGGGGGAGCGGACTGACGGGCACAACTTCGCGGCCGACGCAGTCGAGCGCGGCGCGGTGGCGCTCGTCGTCGAGCGGCCCCTCGACCTGCCCGTGCCGCAACTCGTTGTCACCTCGGCGCGGGCGGCGATGCCGACCGCGGCCGACGAGTTCTTCGGGCGTCCGACCGAGGAGCTTCTCCTTGCCGGGATCACCGGGACGACCGGGAAGACAACGACGTCGTTCCTGCTCTTCTCGATCTTCGAGGCGGCGGGCATGCGGCCCGGCCTGGTCGGCACGATCGAGTCGCGCGTCGGCGGCGAGGCTCGTCCGGCTGTGCGGACGACACCCGAGGCGATCGATCTCCAGCGCACCTTCCGCGCGATGCTCGACGCCGGTGACCGGAGCTGCGCGATGGAAGCGACCTCCCACGGCTCGGAGCTCGGCCGGCTCGAGCGGGTTCGCTTCCGCGCCCTCGCGTTCACCAACCTCTCGCAGGATCACCTCGACTTCCACGAGTCGATGGAGCGGTACTTCGAGGCCAAGCGGCGCCTGTTCACCGAGCATGAGCCGGCGCCAGCCGCCGCGATCAATGTCGGTGACGAGTGGGGGAGGCGTCTCGCCGACGAGCTCCGTCGCCTCGACCGCGCGCCGGTGCTCACCTACGGCACGACGGAGGACGCCGAGCTCAATACGCACCCGGCGCTCGAGCGCGCGCGCCTTCGTGGGAGCTTCAACGTCGAGAACGTCCTCGCGGCGGCTGCCGTCTCCAGGCTCCTCGGCGTGCCGGACGACGCGGTCGTCGAGGGCGTCGCCGGGGTCGTCGGTGTACCGGGCCGGTTCGAGGCCGTAGAGGAAGGGCAGCCGTTCCCCGTCATCGTCGACTACGCCCACAAGCCTGGTGCGCTGGAGGCCGTCCTGCGAACCGCGCGCGGGCTCACGACCGGCCGCGTGATCTGCGTCTTCGGGGCGGGGGGCGACCGGGACCGGGGCAAGCGAGCTCTGATGGGACGCGTCGCAAGCGACCTCGCCGACCTCGTGATCGTGACCTCGGACAACCCGCGCAGCGAGGACCCGCTCGCGATCATCGACGAGATCGTCGGCGGCATCGTCGGCCCGGCCGAAGTCGAGCCCGACCGCCGTGCGGCGATCGCGAAGGCGCTCGGCGAGGCGGACGACGGCGACGTGGTCGTGATCGCCGGCAAGGGGGCGGAGCAGGGGCAGGAGTTCGCCGACCGGAAGATCCCCTTCGACGACCGGGAAGTCGTGCGCGAAGAGCTCCGGCGACTGAGGGCGCCCGCTTGATCCCCCTCCCGGTCGAGGAGCTCAGGGCGCTGGGCCGGCTCGAGGCCGACGTCGACGAGGTCACCGGCATCGAGATCGACTCGCGCCGCGTCGGGCCCGGAGATCTGTTCGTCGCCGTTCGCGGCGGCGTCGACTACGTGGATCAGGCCCGGGCGAGCGGCGCGGCCACGCTCGTCCCGGACGACGACTTCGAGGCCATGGCGGCTCTGGGCCGGGCGGTCAGGGGACGGAGCAACGCCGAGGTCGTCGGGATCACCGGATCCACCGGCAAGACCTCGACGAAGGACATCCTCGCCGCGCTGTGCCGCCCGCATCGGCGGACGATCGCAGCGGAAGCCAGCTACAACGCGGAGCTCGGTGTGCCCCTGACGCTGTGCCGGCTGGAGCCGGACACGGAGCTCGTGATCGCAGAGCTGGCGATGCGCGGCTACGGCCAAATTGCCGCCCTCTGTGAGATTGCCCGCCCGACCTTCGGCGTCATCACCGCGATCGGGCCAGTGCATCTCGAGTTCGTGGAGTCCGTAGAGGGCGTGGCGCGCGCGAAGGCGGAGCTGCTCGAGGCGCTCCCGCGCGGTGCGAAGGCAGTCGTTCCGGCGGGCAGCGGCGAACTGGAGCCGCATCTGCGGGGCGACCTGGAGGTGATCCGCGTCGGCGACGACGTGAGGCAGACCGCGTTTCGCGGCGGTCGGCTCCAGGCCGACGTCGCGGGTGAACCGGTCGAGCTCGAGCTGCCGTTCACGGCCAGGCACCAGGTCCAGAACACACTCACGGCGGTCGCCGCGTACTGGGCGCTCGGCCTCCCCCTCGAGCGGATGGGAGCGGGCGCTCCCGCCATCGAGCTCTCCCGGCTGCGCGGTGAAGAACTTCCCCTCGAGGGCGGCGGCGTCCTGATCAACGACTGCTGGAACGCGAACCCCACGTCGATGGCCGCCGCGCTCCGTGACCTCTCGGGCCGGAACGGAGGCCGACGGATCGCCGTGCTCGGCGGCATGGCCGAGCTCGGGCCGGAGGCCCCGCGCTACCACCGTGAGATCGGCGCGCTGGCGGCGGGGCTGGACGTCGTCGTCGGCGTGGGTCAGCTCGCCCGCGACTACTCGCCGACCCACTGGGTGGCGGACGCCGACGCGGCGGCCAACCTACTCGGCGAGCTTCTCCAACCAGGCGACGTCGTGCTCGTCAAAGGATCACGCGCCGTAGGCCTCGAGCGAGTGGCGCAGAACCTAACCACCTAGGTGCCCCGCCCGGCGATGTCATCCGTGCCTCTGGCGGCTGCAAAGCGCCGCCAGTCTGGAGCCTCAGGCCACGCCCATACCGCTCGGGTATGGACGCGTCCTGAGTCCGCAGCCTGCCGGGCTTTTCGCGCGCCAGAGACGCGGCAACATCACCGGACGGAGCACTAATGGAACGAGTCCTCGCGGCGGGGCTGCTCGCCATGGTCATCTCGATCCTCGCCGGACCGAAGTTCATCAACTTCCTCCGCCGGAACGAGTTCGGTCAGATGATCCGCGAGGAAGGACCAGCCGGACACGCGGTCAAGCAGGGGACGCCCACTGCCGGCGGCCTGATGATGGTGGTGTCGATGACGGTGCCGTTCCTGGCCCTCTCGCACTGGACGCCCGAGGGGCTCACCGTCTTCGGCGTCACGCTGGCGTGCGCCGCGATCGGCTTCGTCGACGACTACATCAAGGTCCACCACCGCCGCTCGCTCGGCCTCTCCGGCCGCTGGAAGCTCCTGCTGCTCGCGGGCATCACCTTCGGCGTCGGGCTCGTCGTCCACGACCTCGACTTCAAGACGTCGGTCTACGTTCCGGTGCTCGACTGGCGTGTCGAGCTCGCCTTCGCCTTCTACCTGTTCCTCTTCCTGATCCTCGCGGGCGCGGCCAACGGGGCGAACTTGACGGACGGGATCGACGGGCTCGCGATCGGCGTGGGGATCATCGCGCTGCTGACCTTCACGGCGATCAACGTTTTCACGTACATCCGCTCGAGCCAGGTGGCGACCGAGCGCGACCTCGCCGCGCTCGACCAGGCGATCCTCGGTGCCTCGCTGATCGGCGGGGCGATTGGATTCCTCTGGTACAACGCCTTCCCCGCCGAGGTGTTCATGGGCGACACGGGTTCGATGGCGATCGGCGGTGCGCTCGGCGGCTTCGCGATCATGAGCCAGAGCGAGCTGCTCCTGGTGCTGATCGGCGGCATCTTCGTCATCGAGGCGCTGTCCGTGATCCTCCAGGTCGCGTCCTTCAAGTACTGGGGACGACGGATCTTCTTGATGACGCCGATCCACCACCACTTCGAGATGAAGGCGTGGTCGGAAACGAAGATCATGGTGCGGTTCTGGATCATGGCCGCGATCCTCTGCGCGGCCGCGTTCGCCCTGTACTACCAGTACCTCCGCGGCTTCCGTCCCGACCTGTTCGCACCGTGAGGGCGCTCGTCCTCGGGCTTGCGCGCTCGGGGCAGGCGGCGGCGCTGGCCCTCGCGCGTCGAGGTGAGCAGGTGGTGGGCGTAGACCGCTCCGCGGACGTCGATGCGGGCAGGCTCGAAGCGTCGGGTGTCGAAGTTCGGCTCGGATTCGACGAGGCCTCACTGCTGGAGGGACTGGACGTCCTGATCAAGAGCCCCGGGGTGCCCGCCGAGGCACCGCTCGTCACCGCCGCGCGGGAGCGCGGCGTACCGGTCTGGAGCGAGGTCGAGCTCGGCGGCCGCCTGCTACCCAACCCGATCCTCGGCGTCACCGGGACGAACGGCAAGACGACGACGAGCGAGCTTCTCGGGGCGATGCTGGGCGCGCCGGTCGCCGGCAACGTCGGCCGGGCGCTGACCGAGCTGGACGGCGAGGTCGAAGAGAACGGCTGGATCGTCTGCGAGCTCTCGAGCTTTCAGCTCGAGGACATCGACCGGTTCCGTCCGCGCATCGCCGTGCTCCTGAACCTCGAGGCCGACCACCTAGACCGGCACGGAACCTTCGAGGCCTATCGCGACGCGAAGCTGCGCGTGTTCGAGAACCAGAGTCGCGAGGACACCGCCGTCGTTCCGCGCGGGTTCCCGCAGGCGGGCGCGGCGCGACGCGTCGAGTTCTCGGCCGACGATCAACTTCCCGCCGAACCTCGCATCCCGGGACGCCACAACCGGGAGAACGCGGCGGCCGCGACCGCGGCGGCCCGGGCGGCCGGCGTCTCCGACCAGCAGATCGCAGAAGCCCTTCGCAGCTTCCCAGGAGTGCCGCATCGACTCGAGGAGATCGGCGAGGTCGGCGGCGTGCGCTTCGTC
>JBOHAU010000148.1:0-2388 GCA_050698015.1 Gaiellaceae bacterium | reverse complement strand
CCACGTCCTGCTGGTCGGCGCCGCCGAGTCGGCGCCTTAGAGGGTTCGCAGCAGCTGGAGAAGCTCACCGGGGCCGTCCACGACCAGGTCGGCCTCGGTGAGCAGCCGCGGATTCATCTCCGGCGAGCCGACGCTGACCTTCAGCGCGACGTCGAGGCCTGCTTCGTCTAGACCGCGGAAGGCGTCGAGGTCGGTCGTGTCGTCGCCGGCGTAGAGCGCACGGGTCAGCGGCCGCCCTTCGAGCAGCCGGCGGACGCCGGCGCCCTTGTCGACGTCGACCGGCGGCCCCACCTCGACGATCCTGCGGCCCAGCTGTGAACGTAGGCCTGCTTCATCCGCCGCCCGAGCGACCTCCTCGGCTCGTCGCTGCGCATCCGCCTGGTCGCTCGCCTCTCGGTAGTGGAAGGCGAGTGTCACCCCCGCCTTGCTCTCGACCGTCCACGGCCAGACGATCCGTTCGGCGAACGCCTCGATCTGGGGCGCGAAGCGCTCGGCGTCGGGATCACCTTCGAGCCCGTGGACTCCCACGTACTCGATGTCGTCGAGGCCGACGAGCCGGCGGGCGTCAGCCGAGGAGCGCCCGCTCACGCAGCCCACGAGCCCGTACCTCCCGACCAGCCGCTCCAGCTCGGCCCGCGTCTCCTCGGGCACCGCCGCGTCCTCCGGCCGCTCGACGATCGGGGCCAGCGTTCCGTCGATGTCGAGGAGAACGGCCGCCTGCTCCGGCTGGCTGCGCAGGCGGACGAGCAGGACCGGGGCGCTCACGCTCCTAGGATATGGCGGTGCGGCTGGTGCTCATCGGGCTCGTGGCCGGCTTCTTCAGCGCACTCTTCGGGGTCGGCGGGGGCATCTTGATCGTGCCGCTGCTCTTGCTTCTCGCCGCCTTTCCGGAACGGGAGGCGGCGGGGACGTCACTGGGAGCGATCGGGATCATCGCGTTGGTCGGCACCGTCGCCTACGGCGTTCGTGGTGAGGTCGACTTCGGCTACGCCGCCGTGGTCGGGCTCCCGGCGGCGGCCGGAGCGATCGCCGGTGTCGCCGTCCAGCAGCGCTTGCCGGTCCGCGCGCTGACGCTGGGGTTCGCCGCGCTGCTCGTGGTCGTCGCTCTGGTGCTGCTCATCTGATGGGGACCATCGCGCTCGCCGTCCTACTGGGAGCCGCCGCCGGCGTCCTCTCGGGCTTCTTCGGAGTCGGGGGCGGCATCCTGTTCGTGCCGACTCTTGCCCTTGGTCTCGGACTGACCCAGCTCGAAGCGGAGGCGACCTCGCTGGCCGCGATCATCCCCGCCGTCGCGGCCGGTGCCTGGCGGCAGAACGAGCACGGCAACGTGCGGTGGCGCTCCGCGGCGATCATCGGCGTGGCGTCGATCGCAGGGGTCGAAGCCGGCGTACGAGTGGCCGATGCGCTCTCCGAGGACGTCCTGCGTCGCCTCTTCGCGCTGCTCGTCCTGGGCATGGCCGTGCAGCTGGCGATCCGGGGGCTTCGCTCCTAAACTCAGGCGATGGCGCGCCCCGAGGACGTCTGGATCCCGCTTGTCGACGAACCGATCGGGACGATCGTCGCGCAGTTGCAAGAGGAGGATTCTGAGCTCGACGAGCTCGTGGCCTCACCTCATCGGCTGCTGGCCTTTCGGACGTTCGCCTACATCCGGGTCGGGCTCATGCTGGGCGAGCTGCTCGTCGACCAGGATCTGGATCCGTACGACGCTCGGAAACGTGGATCGACCAGCTGCTGTCGAACCCGGAGCATCGCGCCGCGGTGGCGCGCGAGGTGCGAGCCGTGGCCGAGGAGATCGCCGCCGACCGCGCGTATGCGGCGGACGAGCAGCTCGGGCCGGACGAGGAGACGCGTCGCCGCTTTCGCGAGTTCGCGAAGAGCCGCCTAGAGACTTCGTAGCGCCGCCACGCCGCTGGCGGCGACGAACGACCCGGCTGCGAGGAGCACGATAGTGCCGCCCGGCGGCAGGTCGGCGTAGTACGAGACACTGAGGCCGGCCATCACGCACGCGAACCCGATTGCCATCGCCAACAAGAGCGTCGAGCGCATGCTCCAGGCCAGCCGGCTCGCGGCGGTTACGGGGAGGACCATCAGCGCGGCGATGAGCAGGACGCCGACGATGCGCATCGACACAGCCACCGTCGTCGCGGCGAGCACGGCGACGACGAGGTTCAAGAACGTGATCGGCACTCCGGCGACCCGCGCGCCCTCCTCGTCCAGCACGAGGCCGGCCAGAGCCCGGTAGAGAAGCGCAATCGTTGCCAGCCCGGCTACGCCTAGTAACGCCACGATGGCGACGTCCTGTCGGGTGACCGTGAGGATCGAGCCGAAGAGGAAGGCGAACAGGTCGACGTCGAGCGCCCCGGCCGCCGAGACGAGCACGACGCCGCC
>JBOHAU010000147.1:0-12281 GCA_050698015.1 Gaiellaceae bacterium | reverse complement strand
CGACGAGCTCTTCGGGATCCTCAAGACGCTACAGCGGGAGGGGATGTCGATCATCTTCATCAGCCACAAGCTCCGCGAGGTGCTGGAGATCGCCGACCGGATCACGGTCCTCCGACGCGGCAAGAAGATCGAGACCGTCCCGCGCGAAGGCGCGACGCAGGAAGGGCTGGCGCGGCTGATGGTCGGCCGCGAGGTCCTCCTCCGGGTGGAGAAGACCCCCGCGCAGCCGGATGCCCCCCTGCTTGAGGTCGAGGACTTGGTGGTCCTCGACGATCGGGAGCTCGAGGCGGTGCGGGGCGTCTCGTTCCAGGTTCGCGCGGGCGAGATTGTGGGCGTCGCCGGGGTCGACGGCAACGGGCAGAGCGAGCTGATCGACGCCCTCACCGGCCTCCGCAAGGTCCACGCCGGCCGGGTGCTGATCGCCGACAAGGAAGTGACCACCGAGAGCGCCCACGATCACTACGACGCCGGGCTCGGGCACATCCCCGAAGATCGGCACCGTCGAGGCCTCGTGCTCGACTTCACGCTCGCCGAGAACCTCACGCTGCACGACTTCGAGAAGGAGCCGTTCGCGAAGCTCGGCTGGCTGCGGCCGGGACGGATGATCGCGTTCGCCCGCAGGCTGCTGCAGGAGTTCGATGTGCGGGGCGGCGGCCCAAGGACCCGCGCGGCGGCGCTCTCCGGCGGCAACCAGCAGAAGGTCGTCGTCGCGCGGGAGGTCGCACGTGATCCACGCGTCTTGATCGCCGCACAGCCGACGCGTGGCCTGGACGTGGGAGCGATCGAGTTCGTCCACCGGCGACTCATAGAAGAGCGCGACGAGGGCCGCGCCGTTCTCCTGATCTCGCTCGAGCTCGAGGAGATCCTCTCGCTCTCCGACCGGATCCTCGTGATCTACGAGGGCCAGATCGTGGCCGAGTACGGCCCCGACGTGACGGAAGCGGAGCTCGGCGTCGCGATGACCGGAGGGCTTGTCGGCCAAGCGGCAGCGTCGTGACCGAGCCGCAGGCGCCGCCACCTCCGGAAGCGCCCGAGACCGCGCCGAGCCTCGCCGCGAGGTTCGAGCTCTACCAGCGGACCGGCGGGATCATCACGCCGCTGCTGACCGCGCTCCTTGCGTTCTTCATCGGCGGCCTGGTCGTCCTCGTCACGACGGGCAAGAACCCCCTCAGCACCTACAAGGCGATCTTCGACGGCACCGGGCTGAACTGGTTCTTCCCGTGGGTGCAGGGAACCGAGCGCGACCTGGCCGCCGAGGATCTTCAGCAGACGCTGATCGTGACGACGACGCTAATCCTGGTCGGGATCGCCGTTGCCTTCGCGTTCCGCTGCGGCCTCTTCAACATCGGCGGCCAGGGCCAGTACATCGCCGGCATGATCGCTGGCGTCCAGGTCGGGATCTGGATGCCGGACCTGCCGCACGTCCCGCACGTGCTCCTTGCGGCCGGCGCCGGGGCACTGGCCGGAGCGGTCTGGGGCGGCATCGCCGGGATCCTCAAGGCGACCGTGGGCGTCCACGAGGTGATCGCGACGATCATGCTCAACTGGATCGCGCTCTGGATCGCCAGTTACTTGGTTGGCTTCGAGGGCCCGCTCCAGGATCCGTCCCAGGTCTTCGTTCCCGTGACCGAGGAGGTGTCCTCCGGCGCGAAGCTCGACGTCTTCTGGGGCGAGCCGCTGCAGCAGGGGCTCCACATCGGCTTCTTCATGGCGATCTCCGCCCTGATCATCTTCTGGATCGTGCTCAACCGCACCACGCTCGGCTACGAGGTCCGGGCGGTGGGCTTCAACCCCGAGGCGGCGCGCTACGGCGGCATCGGCGTCGGCCGGAACTACTTCCTGGCGATGGCGATCTCCGGCGCCTTCGCCGGGCTGGCGGGGAGCGTGGACATCCTCGGTTGGCTCTTCCGGGTCGACCTCACGAGCGTCCAGATCTCCTCGCAGATCGCGTTCATGGGCATCGCCGTCGCCCTGCTCGGGCGCAACACGCCAATCGGGATCTTTTTCGGCGCTCTCCTCTTTGGCGCGCTGCTGAACGGCACGTCCACCCGCAACCTCGATCCCAGCGTCTTCGAACCGGAGCTCGCCGGCAACCTGACGTTGATCATCCAGGGGCTCGTCGTGCTCTTCGTCGGGGCCGACCTGCTGATCCTCTACATCTGGGGGCTGCGGCGGAAGGTACGACGCAAGTTGCCGCGGCCCCTCGCTCAGGAATGAGCGTCGCCGAGGGAGTGGTCGATCGGGTCGGGGTCCGCGTGGACCTCGGCAAGGCTCTCGGCATCACCTCGATCATCCTGGGCCTCGCCGCCTTCTGGGTGGCGCTCCCGCCGCTGACGACGCGTTCGGCGGCCGTGCCACTGGCGCTCGGCATCGCGGCCGCCGCGGCGGGGCTCTGGTCCTGGCGGCACGGCCACCTCCGGCTCGGCTGGAGCGGTGTGATGATCGCGCTGCTCGGCACGCTCGGCGGTGTTCTCGCCACACGCGCAGCGGTCGGGAACCTCGAGGTGGTGATCACGTGGTCGGCGCTCACCGCAGCGACGCTGAGGTTTGCGACGCCGCTCGTGTTCGCCTCGATCGGCGGCCTCTTCTCGGAACGGAGCGGCGTCGTCAACATCGGCCTCGAGGGGATGATGTTGATGGGCGCCTTCTTCGGGATCTACGGCGCCGACAGAACCAACTCCTGGGTAGCGGGGATCCTGATCGGGATGGCTGCCGGCGCGGCGCTCGGCCTGGTTCACGCATTCTTCTCGATCCACTTACGCGCTGACCAGATCGTGAACGGCACGGCGATCAACTTCCTGGCGCTCGGTCTGACCGGGTACCTCTACATCGACCTCTACGGGACCGAGGGCACTGGCGACGTTCCGCCAGTGCCGGACGTTCACCTCAACTTCCTCGACCGCATCCCGCCCGAGATGCTCGGCAACTACCTCGACCGGGCGTTCGGCCAGCTCAACCTGATGATCTGGCTCGCACTTCTCACCGTCGTCCTCGCGTACGTCGTCATCTTCCGGACGACGATCGGTCTCCGGATCCGTTCGGTGGGGGAGCACCCTCGGGCCGCGGACACCGTCGGCATCTCCGTCTATGCCACCCGATATGCGGCCGTCACCGTCTCAGGCGCTCTGGCCGCCCTAGGTGGCGTCTATCTCTCGATCGGCTTCGTCCACTCCTTCACGGAGAACATGACGGCCGGACGGGGCTTCATCGCCCTCGCCGCGCTGATCTTCGGCCGGTGGCGCCCCTTCGGCGCGCTCGGGGCCGCGCTCCTGTTCGGCTTCGCCAGCGCCGTCGCGCCGCGCCTCGAGAACGTCGAGGCCTGGGCGACCTACGGCACCCTCTTCCAGACGCTTCCGTACGTGCTCACCCTGATCGCCGTGGCAGGCTTGATCGGGCGCTCGATCCCGCCGGCAGCTATCGGGCGCCCTTACGAAAAACAGTAGACCGGTCCGCCGCTGCGTTTCGCGCGCTCGGCTTGACGCGGGCGAAAAAGCCCCTCGCCGGAGGCCCCCGCTGAAAATCGTGAGATTTTCAGCGATACGGAAAAGCCCGCTCCGCGGCGGGTAACCGAGAGAATCGCCCGCGTGAGTCGCCCTGAGAACGTCGCTTCCGACAAAGCAACGACGCTGACCGGTCGGCTCGCGCTCTACCAGCAGGCCGGAGGCGTCGTCACGCCCGTCGTCACGACGCTCTTCGCTTTCCTGATCGGCGGGCTCGTCGTGCTGGCGACGGGGCGCAATCCGATCCCTGTGTACCGCGGAATCCTCGACGGGACCGGCCTCCCGTGGCTCGCCCACTGGCTCGTCGACGTCCGGACGATCGGAGGGACGCACGACCTCTACCCGGCGGAAGCCGACGCGGTCGCGGTCTCGGCGATCAACCTGCAGCAGACGCTGATCCTGAGCGCCTCGCTGATCCTGACCGCCCTGGCCGTGGCCTTCGCCTTCCGCGCCGGGCTCTTCAACATCGGCGGCCAGGGCCAGTACCTGGTCGGCGCGATCGTCGCCGTCGCGATCGGCGCCGAGCTGACGGGCCTTCCCCGAGGCATCCACGTTCCGCTCGTCCTCCTCTGCGCGGTGCTCGCCGCCTCGATCTGGGCGGGAATCGCCGGCCTGATGCGGGCGACCGTCGGGGCGCACGAGGTGATCACGACGATCATGCTCAACTGGATCGCGTACTGGGTCGGGAGCTACCTGTTCTCGATCGGCGGCCCGCTCCAGAGCGACACGCAGGCGTCAGTGCCGATCTCGAACGACGTTCAGGACTCCGCCAAGCTGCACGTCCTCTGGGGTGACGTCCAGGGGCTCCACACCGGCTTCCTGATCGCGCTCGGCGCCCTCGTCGCCTACTGGTTGATCATCGACCGGACGACGCTCGGCTACGGCGTCCGCGCCGTCGGCTCGAACCCCGAGGCGGCGCGGTACGGCGGAATCAGCGTCGGCCGCAACTACTTCCTGGCGATGGCGATCTCCGGTGCGTTTGCCGGGCTCGCCGGCGCGATCGACATCCTCGGCTGGCAGCACCGGTACGGCCAGCTCGACATCCAGGCCGCGGACATCGGCTTCGCCGGCATCGCGGTCGCGCTGCTCGGACGGAACCGTGCGCTCGGGATCTTCTTCGCAGCCGTCCTGTTCGGCGCGCTCCTGACCGGCACGAGCACCCGGAACCTCGATCCGGAGGTCTTCGACCCTGAGCTGGCCGGCAACCTCACCCTGATCATCCAGGGCCTCGTCGTCCTCTTCGTCGGGGCAGAGCTGCTCGTGCTCTCGCTCTGGCGGGCGCGAAGGAAGCTGCGCCGGTGAGAGTCGGAGTCGTAGGTGTCGGCCTCGCGGCGACGGGCGTGTGGCTGATGCTGCCGCCGCTCGGGGACGACCTTCGCGCCCGGACCGGTGCCGTCGCGGTGATCCCCGTCGCCCTCGGCGTCCTCGGAGCCGCCGCGGGGATCTGGACGCTGGCCCGGGGGGAGCGAAGGTGGGGGTGGGGCGCGATCGTCGCCGGGATCCTCGGCATCGTGCTCGGGCTGGCGGCGGCAAAGGGCAGCATGAGCCACCACGAGGCGGTCTTCGTGTGGTCCAGCCTCGCAGCCGCCACGCTGCGCTGGTCGACGCCTCTGATCTTCGCCGCGATCGGAGGGCTCTTCTCCGAGCGCAGCGGAGTCGTGAACATCGCCCTCGAGGGGATGATGCTCGTCGGCGCGTTCTTCGGCATCTGGGGCTCGATCGAGTTCGGCCACTGGGCGCTCGGGCTCGCGACCGCGATCGCAGCCGGCGGCGCCCTCGCCCTCGTCCACGCCTACTTCTCGATCCACCTGCGGGCCGACCAGATCGTCAGCGGAACGGCGATCAACTTCCTCGCCCTCGGCCTGACGGGCTACCTCTACATCAAGATCTACGGGGACGAGGGCACCCCGTCCGAGCTGTCGACGATCCCGGACGTGCACCTCGGATTCCTCGAGGACGTCTACTTCCTCGGCCCGATCCTCGGCGAGCTGAACCTGATGATCTGGCTCGCCTTCGCGACGGTGGTCGCATCCTGGATCGTGATCTTCCGGACCCCGATCGGGCTTCGAATCCGCGCGGCCGGCGAACATCCCAGGGCGGCGGAGACGGTCGGCGTCGACGTCTATCGAATCCGCTACGCCGCGGTCACGCTCTCCGGGATGCTCGCCGCTCTCGGCGGCGCCTACCTGTCGATCGGCTTCGTCGGCTCCTTCGGCGAGAACATGACCGTCGGGCGCGGGTTCATCGCGCTTGCCGCACTGATCTTCGGAATGTGGAAGCCTTTCGGAGCGATGGGAGCCGCATTGCTCTTCGGTTTCTCGAGTGCGCTCGCCCGCGCGCTGCCCGAGTACAGCGAGCAGGCGGCGCTTCTGTTCGAGACGCTGCCCTACGTCCTGACCCTGATCGCGGTTGGAGGTCTCATCGGCCGCTCGATTCCACCAGCTGCGGTTGGCCGGAATTACGAGAAGCAGTAACGGCGAACGGCCGCGCAGTTGGAGCGCGGTCCTCTCCGTGCTCTTCGGTTTGGTCGGAGTCGCGACCCTCCCCGCGGCGATCCTCTTCGCGGAGAAGTGGGAGCGGATCACTCTGCTCGAGTCGTCCGTCGCGATCGTTCCGGCATTCGTCTTCGGCGTCGCCGCCGTCTTTCTCGGCCGGAGGGCGAGATCGGCGATCGACCGGACACTCGGTCGTGTCCGCGGCTACAAGCTGGCCAAGACCGGCCGGATCCTCGGTTACCTGACGCTTTATATGGTGCTGACAGCGTCGATCGCGGTCGCCACGTACTACGTCCTCCGGCAAATCGCCTAGCAGCCCCCGAGAACGCGTCTAGACTGGACAGGCCCGCCAAATGTTCGAGATCGGCAACAGCCTTCGTGAGGCGCGCCTGCGCCAAGGGCTCGACTTTCCCGAGATCGAGCAGGCGACCAAGATTCGCGCCAAGTACCTGCGGGCCCTCGAGGACGAGCAGTTCGACATCCTTCCGGGCCAGACGTACGTCAAGGGCTTCCTCCGCTCGTACGCTGAGTATCTGGGCCTCGACGGCCAGCTCTACGTCGACGAGTACAACTCGCGCTACATCCACGTCGACGAGGAGACGCCGCTCCGCACTCGGAGCAGTTCCTCGCTCGGTCGGGCCGGCCCGCGCTTCGAGTCCAGCGTCGTCGTGATGGCTCTCGCGGCGATCGCGATCGTGACGCTGCTCGTCTTTGCCGCCTGGCGCTTCGGGAGCAACACCCCCGAGACGGCGATCCCCGACTTCTCCACCCAGCCGCCTGCCGCGAGCCCCCAGGCCAAGCCCAAGAAAAAGCGGGTCTCGACGCTGCCCAGGGCGAGGCTGACGTTGACCGGCGTGCTCGGCGACAGCTGGGCGGAGGTCTATGCGAACTCACCGGCGGGCAAGCCCCTCTTCAACGGGACGGTCGAGGCCGGCGGGACCGTGCGGTTCGGGGTCGAGCGGGCGTATCGCCGCTACTTCGTGCGTGCTCGTAGCCCGCGAAACCTCAGCATGACGATCAACGGACGAGCCGTGGAGCTGCCGGCGGGCGGCTTGTTCTACGCCACGGCGAGGCGAGTCACGCCTGCACGAGCCGCGTCCTAGGTCAGCCGTTCTCGTCACGGGCAGTGAGCTCGTCCGCGGCGGACGCGTGGACGAGAACGGTCCGTATCTGGCGCGCGAGCTGTCGGCCCGCGGGATCGAGCCCGAGCGAATCAGCGTCATCGGCGACCACCCCGTTCAGCTCGAGGCGGCGCTGCGCGATGTCCTCCAGCTCGACCTCGTCGTCACCTCGGGCGGCCTCGGGCCGACGCACGACGACCGCACGATCGAGCTCCTCGCCAAGGCCGCAAACCGTGAGCTCCGTGTCGACGAGGAGCTCGAGCGCGACATCGAAGGCGTCGTCCGCGGGCTGGCGGAGCGATTCCGGCGGCCCTATGACGAGCTCGAGGCCGGCGTGCGCAAGCAGGCGACGCTGCCGGAGGGCGGAATCTCGCTGGGGCTCGCCGGCACGGCGCCGGGCGTCCTGCTTCAGACCGGCTCCGCTCTGGCAATCGCGCTACCCGGCCCGCCCGGCGAGTTGCAGCGGATCTGGCGCACCGCGCTCGAACGGCCCGAGCTCCAGGCGCTCTTCGCGCGCGTGAACAATCCCGCACACCGGATCCTGCGGTTCTTCGGCCTTCCCGAGTCGGCCGTCGCCGGCGTCGTCGCGCAGGCTGGGGGAGAGTCCGAGGGGCTCGAGGTGACGATCTGCGCTCATGACCTCGAAGTGCAGGTGGATCTCGTCGTCCCGCCCGGAGCCGAGACGCAGGCCGAGCGGGTGATGGCGGCGCTCCGTGAAGCGCACCCGCGTGCGCTCTTCGCCGAGGACGGGGAGGCGATCGAGGCGATCGTGCTCGACCTGGCGCGGGGGCGAGGGCTGACGATCGGCACAGCGGAGTCCTGCACGGGCGGCCTCGTGTCCGCCCGCCTCACCTCGGTTCCCGGCTCGAGCGACGTCTTCGCCGGCGGTCTCGTCGCGTACGACGACCGGGTCAAGCTGGACGGCCTCGGCCTCTCGAGCGAACTCCTGGAGCGCCACGGAGCGGTCTCGGCCGAGACAGCGGCCGCGATGGCAGCCGGGGCTCGGCGGATGTTCGGAGTCGACGTGGGCGTCTCCGTGACCGGAGTTGCAGGTCCGGGAGGCGGGACGCCGCAGAAGCCCGTCGGTCTCGTCTTCATCCACGCCGAGACGCCGGACGCCTCTCACGGCGTCGAACTGCGGCTCCCGGGCAACCGCGACGCGGTTCGGCGACGGGCCGCCGCCTCGGCGCTCCACCTGCTCCGGCGGCTTCTGGCACAGAGCCGGCACGAAGACGTGTGATCGCGCCCGGTAGCGTCACGGGCGATGAGCGCCTGCGCCTCTTCTGCGGCCTCCGGCTGCCGGACGACGTCCTCGACGACATCGTCGAGTGGCAGTCCGAGCACCTACGTGACGGCAGGATCGTCCCGCGCGAGCATCTCCACGTCACGCTTGCCTTCCTCGGAGGGCGGCCCGCCGCCGAGCTGCCCGCGATCGCCGCTGCCCTGGAGGCAGGAGCGCAGGACGCCGGCGAGATCATGTTCTCGCCCAGGCGCTACCGCGAGACCCGCTCCGTCGGAATGCTCGTCCTCGACGACGAGACGAAGGAGGGTGCCCGCCTCGCAGGCAGGCTCTTCGACGGGCTGGAGGAGCTCGGCGTGTACGAGCGCGAGCGGCGCCCGTGGCTCCCGCACGTCACCGTCCTGCGCTTTCGCACGGCGCCTAAGCTTGAGGCACCGGTGCCGGAGCTCGGGACGTTTTCGCCGTCCGACGCGGCTGTTTACATCTCTCGTCTGCGGCCGTCCGGTGCGCAGTACGACGTTCTCGAAAGCGTTGCTCTAGGAGGTTGATCGGATGAGTCGGGAAGAGGCACTCGAGAATGCGCTAGGACAGATCGAGCGCCAGTTCGGCAAAGGCGCGGTCATGAAGATGAACGACCACGCTCATGTCTCGATCGGATCCGTGTCGACCGGCTCGCTCGCGCTTGACCTCGCGCTGGGCATCGGCGGGCTGCCCCGCGGACGCATCGTCGAGATCTTCGGGCCCGAATCATCCGGCAAGACCACGCTCGTCTACCACGTGATCGCCGAGGCGCAGCGCCGCGGCGGCATCTGCGCGTTCATCGACGCCGAGCACGCGATGGACCCGCAATACGCTCGCCGGATCGGCGTCAACGTCGAAGAGCTCCTCGTCTCGCAGCCCGACAACGGCGAGCAGGCGCTCGAGATCTCCGAGCTGCTGATCCGAAGCGGCGCGCTCTCGGTCGTCGCGGTCGACTCCGTCGCGGCTCTGACCCCAAGGGCCGAGATCGAGGGCGAGATGGGAGACAGCCACGTCGGACTCCAGGCGCGCCTGATGAGCCAGGCACTGCGCAAGCTCGCAGGCACGCTCAACCGCACCGAGACGATCGCGATCTTCACAAACCAGCTGCGCGAGAAGATCGGGGTCATGTTCGGCAACCCGGAGACCACACCGGGAGGCCGCGCACTGAAGTTCTACTCGTCCGTGCGCCTCGACATCCGCCGCATCGAGACGTTGAAGGAGGGCGTCGAGGCGATCGGCAACCGCGTGCGGGTGAAGGTGGTGAAGAACAAGGTCGCGCCGCCCTTCAAGCAGGCCGAGTTCGACATCATCTACGGCTCGGGGATCTCCTGGGAGGGCACGGTCCTCGACGCCGGCCTCGAGCGAAAAGCCGTGCAGAAATCGGGCTCGTACTTCAGCTTCGACGACGAGCGCCTCGGGCAGGGTCGCCAGAATGCGACGGCGTTCCTGCGCGAGCACCCCGACGTCACGCAGAAGATCCTCGAGCGGATCCAGGCCGAGGTCGGCCCCGAGCAGATCGTCTCGGCGCGCCTCCTCCCGGTGGCCGAAGGCGCCGAGGCTGAATCGGCTCCGGACCCGGTCGGAGCGACGGCGAAGTAGGGCAAGGTGCCCCTCCAGGCAATGCACGCCGCGCTTCTCGCGGCTGCAAAACGGTGCCAGTCAGAAGCAGTCTGGCTTGCTTTTCGCTCGCTAGAAGCGAAGCAGCATCACCTGAAGGGGCACTGATGCCGGAGCCGGCCGACGCGACGGAGCTGGCGCTCCGCGCGCTCCAGCATCGCGGCCGGTCCCGGCATGACCTCGAGCAGCGCCTCGACCGGGCGGGCGTGACGCCCGACGAGAGGGAGGCGACGCTCGACCGGTTGACCGAATCGGGCCTGCTCTCCGATGACAGGTTCGCGGAGGAGCGCGCGCAGGCGCTCGCACGACGCGGTGCGAGCGACGCCCTGATCCGGCACGACCTTCGCCGGCAAGGCGTCGAGCACGCCACCGTGGAGCATGCCGTCGCCCAGCTGGAGGCCGAGGACGAACGAGCGGGTCGCCTCTACACCGAACGAGGCGGCGGGACGAAGGCCTTGCGCTTTCTCGCCGGACGAGGCTTCGCCCCGGAGACTCTCGAGCGCCTGAATGCGCTAGAGTAGGCACTCATCCACCATTTTGCCTGCACAGAAACGCTTTCTGAAACCGAAGACGAAACCGATCACTGATGAACTCCACAAACAGCGATGCGGCGGAGGCGGCGCTAGCTAGAGGTCGGTAGCGGCACCGGACGGTGCAGCCGTCGCCGACGGCTGCGATTCAGAGCGCACTGCTCAGGCTCGATGGCGGGTGGTACGTCAACCGCCAAGGAGCGCCCATGCTCGTCGCCGCTGGAATCGTCGTCGGTCTCGTTCTGGGAGCGGCACTGCTTGCTCTCGTCCTCAAGCTTCAACACCGCTCCGGTCTCGGTGAGGCCGCCCGCCGCCGCGACGAGCTCGTCGCCGATGCGAAGCGGGAGGCCGACAACCTCCGCCGCGAGGCCGAGATCGAGGCCCGGGAGCAGGCGATTCGCTTCAGGGCCGATGCCGAGCAGGTCCTGCAGGAACGGCGCGGGCAGATCGCCAAGCTCGAGGAGCGCGTGCTCGCGCGCCAGGACGAGCTAGAAACCAAGCTGACCGAGCTGCTCCGCCGCGAGCAGGGCCTGGCCGACCGCGAGGTCCACATCAAGGACCTCCAGCAGCAGCTGAAGGAGGCCAAGGACGAGGAGCTGCACGAGCTCGAGCGAATCTCGGGCCTGACCGTCAACGAGGCGAGGTCGGAGCTCCTCCAGCGTTCCGAGCAGCTGATCCGCCACGACCTCGCCCGGAGAGTCCGCCAGCTCGACGAAGAGGCGCAGATCGACGCGAAGCGGAAGGCCAGGAACCTCGTCGCCGACGCGCTGCAACGCGTTGCCGCCAGCCACGCAGCCGAGACGACCTCATCGGTGGTCGAGCTGCCCTCGGACGACATGAAGGGCCGGATCATCGGTCGGGAGGGGCGGAACATCCGCACGCTCGAGCATCTGACCGGCGTCGACATCATCATCGACGACACGCCGCAGGCGGTCGTGCTCTCGTCGTTCGACGGCATCCGCCGCGAGATCGCGAAGTTGACGCTTTCGAAGCTGATCGAGGACGGCCGAATCCAGCCGGCCCGGATCGAGGAGATGTACTACCAGTCGAAGGCCGAGATCGAGGATCACATCCACTCGGCCGGAGAGCGGGCCGTCTTCGAGGCGAACTGTGGCGAGTTCCATCCCGAGCTCGTGAAGCTGCTCGGGCGACTCCACTACCGGACGAGCTACGGCCAGAACGTTCTCAAGCACACGCTCGAGGTCGTTCACCTGACGGGGATCATGGCGCTCGAGCTCGAGGCGAGCTCGCGCACGACCAAGCGCGCTGCCATGCTGCACGACCTCGGGAAGGCCCTCACGCACGAGGTCGAGGGCTCCCATGCGCAAATCTCGGCCGACTATGCGGCGCGCTACGGCGAGGCCGAGGCCGTCGTCCACGCGATCGCCGCCCATCACTACGAAGTACAGCCGCAGACGGTCGAGGCCGTGCTGCTGATCGCCGGCGACGCGATCTCGGGCTCCCGGCCGGGCGCCCGCGGCGACACGCTGGAGAACTACATCAAGCGGCTCGAGGCCCTGGAGGAGATCGCAGCGCGTAAGAACGGCGTCGAGAAGGTGTACGCGCTGCAGGCCGGCCGCGAGATTCGGGTGATCGTCAAGCCGGGCGAGATCGACGACGACGGCGCCGTGCTCCTCTCCCACCAGATCGCCCGGGACATCGAGCAGGAGCTCGAGTATCCCGGGCAGATCAAGGTCACCGTCATTCGGGAGTCACGAGCCACAGAGCTGGCGAAGTAACTCACTCCTCTTCACCGA
>JBOHAU010000146.1:0-4986 GCA_050698015.1 Gaiellaceae bacterium | reverse complement strand
CTTCGCGCGATCTGAGTTGCGTTTCTAGCCGCTCGAGATGCGGCGGTCCTGCGCGTCTTCGATGCGGTAGACGATCGCGCCGCTGCTCTCGTTGAGGCCCGTCTCGATGCGGGCGAGGCGTTCGTCGACGCCCTTCCAGCCGGACGTGATCAGGTCGACCAGGAGGGCAAGATCGTCCACTCGTGCGTGGCGCTCGGCGAGGTTGTTGCCCTCGGCGCGCTCGAGCCGGCGGATCGTCTGATTGGCAAGGCCGCGAACCTCGGCGAGCTGCCGCGCGACGGGGAGCGCCTCGGCACGGAGCCCCTCCTGGACCGCTTCTCCGACCTTCGCCGGAATCGAGGCTTCGAGCTGCGCAGCAAGCGCCGCGAGCTCTTCGATCTGGATGCGCGCCCGGTCGAGCGCGGCGTCGATGTCGCCGGGCTGCGTCCTGTTCTGGGCTGCCGCTTCCAGCCTCTCCCGAGCCCGCTCGACAGCGCTGTAATCCATGGCCGAAATGTACCGTGGGGCCCGGATGGACACGGCCCGGCTCGAGTACGAGCTTCCGCCCGAACTGATCGCCCAGCGCCCGGCCGAAGCGCGAGACGAATCCCGGCTCCTCGTCTACGAACGGTCGACCGGCGACGTCCGGCACCGGCGGTTCTCGGAGCTGCCCGGAGAGCTCTCCGGGCAGCTCGTCGTCGTCAACGAGACGCGGGTCATCCCGGCTCGCTTGAGACTTCGGCGCCCGGGTGGGGGAGAGGCGGAGGTGCTCCTGCTGGAACGCGTCGGCGCGGACGGGGTGTGGGAAGGCTTGGCCCGGCCGTCGCGACGGCTGCGGCCCGGGCAGCGGCTCGGCCCCGTGGAGCTGCTCGAGCCGCTCGGCGAGGGGCGCTGGCTCCTGCGGCTGGAGGGACCGCCGGCCGGAGAGACGCCGTTGCCGCCCTACATCACCGAGCCGATCGAGGATCCGGAGCGCTACCAGACGGTCTATGCGCGCGAGGAGGGCTCGGCTGCAGCCCCGACGGCCGGGCTGCACTTCACGCTGGAACTGCTCGCCCGGCTCGACGTGGCTCGAGTGACGCTGCACGTCGGTCTCGACACCTTCCGGCCGGTCGAGAGCGAGACGCTGGCCGAGCACCGGATCCACAGCGAGCGCTACGAAGTGGAAGAGTCGGAATGGGAACGGATCCGCGGCGCCGACCGGGTGCTTGCGGTCGGGACGACGACGGTCCGGGTCCTGGAGACGCTCGCCCGCGGCGCGCCGCTCTCCGGCCGTACGGATCTCTTCATCACGCCGGGATTCGAGTTCGAGCGCGTCGACGCGCTGCTGACGAACTTCCACCTGCCGCGTTCGACGCTTCTCGCCCTCGCGATGGCCTTCACAGGGATCGACGAGACGCGCAATCTGTACGAGCTCGCGATCGCGGAGCGCTATCGCTTCTACTCGTTCGGCGATGCCATGCTCGTCTTGTGAAGCCACGTCCCGGTGACGGTCACTAAGGCATGACGTTCCGGGTCATGGCAACCGACGGGGCTGCCCGCGCCGGCGTGCTCCAGACGCCCCACGGCGAGGTGTCGACACCGGCGTTCATGCCGGTCGGGACGAAAGCGTCCGTCAAGACGCTCCACCCGGACGAGGTGCGCGCGCTGGGCGCAAGCATCCTGCTCGGGAACACGTACCACCTCCACTTCCGGCCCGGCGACGAGGTCATCGCCGAGCTCGGCGGCCTCCACGCCTTTATGGGCTGGGATGGCCCGATCCTCACCGACTCGGGCGGTTTCCAGGTGTTCTCGCTGCTCGACACAATCCTCGCGGTCGACGACGACGGCGTCACGTTCCGCTCGGTCTACGACGGGTCGGCGGAGAGGTTCACGCCCGAGTCGGTTGCGCGCGTCCAGGCCAACCTCGGGTCTGATGTGGCCATGTGCCTCGATGTCTGCCCCCCGGCCGGAGTCGAGCGCCGCGAGCTGGCGGAGGCGGTGCGTCGCACGACCGATTGGGCGCGTCGCCAGCGCGTAGCCCCCCGGGCGCCGGGCCAGCTCCTGTTTGGGATCACCCAGGGCGCGTCGGATCCCGACCTCCGCCGCCGCTCGATCGAGGAGATCACGGCGCTCGACTTCGACGGCTACGCGCTCGGCGGGCTCTCGGTCGGCGAGCCGCGGCCAATGACGCTCGACGCGACGGGCTGGGCGGCGCCGCTCCTGCCCGAGAACCGGCCGCGCTACTTCATGGGCATCGGCGATGCGGAAGGGATCCTCGAGGTGATCGAGCGCGGGATCGACATGTTCGACTGCGTCCTCCCGACCAGGACGGCGCGCACCGGCTCGGCGCTCACCTGGGAAGGGCGTCTCAACCTGCGCAACGCGCGCTTCGCGCGCGACCCCGAGCCGCTCCAGGACGGCTGTCCCTGCCCCGCCTGCGCCCGCTTCTCGCGGGCGTACATCCGGCACCTGATCAACCAGGAGGAGCTGCTCGGCCTCCGCCTGTTGACTTTGCACAACCTTTACTTCGTTCTCGACGTCACAGCTCAAGCCAGGGCGTCGATCGAAGCAGGCGAACTGGCATCCTTCAAACGCCGGGCGCTCGATCGCCTGGCGACCGTGACATGAACGCAGGCCCGCTCATCTTTCTCGCCGCGATGATCGCGGTCTTCTGGTTCCTGCTCATCCGCCCGCAGCGCCAGCGCCAGGCGGCCCACAGGAACCTGATCGCGCAGCTTGCTCCGGGCGACGAGATCGTGACGGCAGGAGGGATGATCGGCACCCTTCGGTCGATCGAGGAGGACCACCTCGCCGTCGAGATCGCCCCCGGCACGGAGGTCCGGATCGCCAAGGAGGCGGTCACCGGGGTTCGCAGAAGAGACGAGGAATCCGCCGCGTCGGAAACCGAAGGGCGCGGCTAACCTAGGCCGGCACAAATGGCTACTCGTCGCGCCAATCTGCTCCTGCTCGGGGTCACCCTTACCGCGCTGCTCGGCATCCTCGCGATCGCGCTCCCGTCGTCGCCCCTGTACCAGTCGCCGAAGCTCGGTCTCGACCTCCAGGGCGGCCTCGAGATCGTGCTTCGCGCGGTGCCGCCGAAGGAGCATGAGCTCACCGAAGAGGACATGGACCGCTCGGTCGAGATCATGCGGTCGCGCGTCGACAAGCTCGGCGTCGGAGAGCCGGAGATCCGTCAGCAGGGCAAGGATCAGATCTCCCTCCAGCTGCCCGGGATCAGCGACCCACAGAAAGCGGCCGACCTCGTCGGAAAGACGGCGCAGCTCTGGCTCTTCGACCTGCAGAAGAACATCCTCGAGCCCACTGCGCAGAGCGAAGGCCTCGGCGGCACCTACCCGGCGCCGATGGACAACCTGTTCCAGCTGCTGAGCTCCATCCAGCCGCAGACGAAGCAGGGGACGCCGGAGGAGTACTACCTCGTCGATCCCAAGGCGAAGAAGGTCATCCTCGGCCCCGAGGACACGCAGCAGCGGCTGCGACAGCGCTGGCTGGGGCTCGAGCAGAACGCGGGGAAGACGTTCCCGAAGCGCTTCAAGTCGTACGGCGTTCCCGCGAACAGGATCATCCTCACCTGCGGCATTGGCGAGCGGTACTGCCCGGGCGTGGCCGAGGACCCGCCCAGCCGGAACTACCACTACCTGATGAAGTTCGAGCCCGAGGACCGCGAGAACCCGGTCCCGGAGATGACGGGCGCAGACCTGAAGCTCGACGGCACGCGCCAGGACTTCCGGCAGGGCGAAGGCGCCGTCGTCCTGATGGAGTTCACCGACAGCGGCGGGGACAAGTTCCACGAGATCACTCGTGAGCTGGCCGCGCGCGGGCAGCAGATCTCGAACCAGGGCATACCGAAGGACCAGGCGCTCCAGAGCTTCGCGATCGTCCTCGACCGCGAGATCAAGTCGGCGCCGACGATCGACTGGGACGACAACCCCGACGGGATCGCGGGCGGCAGCGCCGAGATTACCGGCATCGGCGACGTCGGCGAGGCCAAGGACCTCGCGCTCGTGCTGCAGACGGGCGCCTTGCCCGTCGAGTTCGAGCAGATCGACCTGACCGAGGTCTCGGCGACGCTCGGGAAGGACTCGCTGCGCGAGGCGATCACGGCGTCGCTCATCGGGCTTGCGGTCGTCGCGCTCTTTCTGCTGCTCGTCTACCGGTTCCTCGGCCTCGTCGCGATCATCGGGCTCGCGCTCAACTTCGCGTTCCTCTACGCCGTCATCCTGCTGTTCGACGTCACCCTGACGTTGCCTGGCTTCGCGGGGATGATCCTCGCGATCGGGGTCGCGGCCGACGCGAACATCGTCATCTTCGAACGCATCAAGGAAGAGGCTGCGGAACGTAAGTCTGTCCGTGCCGCGATCTCGGCCGGCTATCGCAAGGGGTTCGCGACGATCGTCGACGCGAACGTCGTCACCGCGATCACCGCCATGATCCTGTTCACGGTCGCCACCGGCGGTGTGCGCGGCTTCGCGTTCCTGCTCCTGCTCGGCACCGTGATCTCGATCTTCACGGCCGTCTTCGCCACCCGCGCGCTGCTCGGGCTCCTCGCAGGCTTCCGTTGGTTCGACAACCCGCGGTTCATGGGCGCGAGCGCCCAGAAGATGGCCGGCTGGCAGATGTTCGACGCGGTGGGCAAGCGTCGGATCTGGTTCACCGTCGCCGGCGTGCTGATCGCGCTCTCGATCGGCTCCCTGATCTTCAAGGGGCTCAATCTCGGGATTGACTTCCGCGGCGGCACGCAGCTGACCGTGGCAACCACACAGCCGACCGACGTCGCCGACGTGCGTCGTGAGGCGTCCGACCTCGGGCTCTCCAACGCCGTCGTCCAGGGTGTGGGCGAGGAGGTGTCGGGCCGCTTCCGAGAGTTCCAGATCAAGACGGAGCCGCTGACGAACGCCGAGCAGACGCGCCTGACCAGCGCGCTCGAGAGCGACCTGTCCGGTCAGGTCGAGGCAATCCGGAACGTCTCGGCGAGCTTCTCGCAGCAGATCCTGCGCGGCGCGATCT
>JBOHAU010000145.1:0-12488 GCA_050698015.1 Gaiellaceae bacterium | reverse complement strand
GGGAGCAACGTCGTCTACAAGCGCCTGCGCGAGCGCGGCTACGAGGTGTTCGCGGTGAATCCGAACGCCGACGAGGTCGAGGGCGATCGTGCCTACCACGATCTCGGCGCGATTCCCGGCGGCGTCGAGGCGGTCGTGATCGGCACCAAGCCGGTGATCGCCGAAGAGACGATGCGCGAGTGCGCCGAGCTGGGGATCAAGCACGTTTGGATGCACCGCGGCCCAGGCGCCGGCAGCGTCTCCAAGGCGGCAGCGAACTACGGCCGTGAGCAAGGGATCGCCGTTATCGACGGCGGGTGCCCGTGCATGTTCGATCCGACGGCCGACTTCGGGCACAAGACGATGCGCTTGGTCTTCACGCTCACCGGCAACGTCCCGAGGGAGGTCTGAACACGAGGACCACGTGCGGAGAGTCTTAGCCGCAGCGTCACTCGACGACGCGGAGGGTGGCCGGGAGGTCCATGTTCTTGAGTCGTCGCACGCTCAGCAGCGGCGCGACCGCGACAGCGACGATTCCAAGCGCCGCTGCGAGGGCGATGGAGGCCGGTGTGAGTGTGATCGGGAGTCCGAGTTCGCGGGCGGCCCAGGCGCTCGACGTGGAGCACGAGCGGCGAGGATCACCCTCCTCCACCCGGTGGCGGCTGCGCTAGTCGCGCCACGCCGTGTAGCGACACGGGCTGGCGCGCCTCATCAGAGCGCCGCGCAGCTTTGGTTGAGCTGAATCCGGCCGCTCAGACGAGCGCGGTCGCCACGGCGAAGTAGACGATCACCGAGAGCAGGTCCTGGATCACGGTGGCGAGCGGGCCTGACCCATATGCAGGATCGCGTCCGAACCGGGCAAGGGCATAGGGCAGGGCCATTGCGACGACCGTCGCGATCGAGCAGCTGACGCCGAGGGCGAGTGCCACGCTGGCGGCCACATCGGCCTCTCCCCAGAGGACGAGCGCGAAGGGGAAGAACACGACACCGATCAGCACGCCGGTGATCGCACCCGTGGCCAGCTCGCGACCGAAGATCTCCCGGATCGGGATACCGACCGCCATCCCACGGATCACGAGCGTCTCGGTCTGGGTCCCGACCGCGTCCGCCATGTAGACGACGGCGGGGATGAAGACCGCGAGCAGGACCTCGCGGCGAAGCTCGTCCTCGAACCACCCGACGATCACCGCCGAGCCCATCGCACCCGCGAGCCCCAGGCCGAGCCACGGGAGCCGGTGCCAGAGTCGGCGTGCGAGCGACTCGTCCGCCGCCGTCCGCGCCATCCGGGTGCGCGAGAGGAAGCCGCCGAGGCGCGCGAGGTCTTCCTCGTGCTCCAGCTCCAGCACCTGGAGCAGGCGTTCCGGGGGGACGAGGCCGACGAAGCGGCCGTCGTCGTCGACGACCCCGACGGTGCGGGCGCTTGTGGCCGCCGCCTGCCGCGCAGCCGCCTCCAGATCGGAGTCCGGCCGGACCGTCGGACGCGCCTCGGCGAGCTCGCCGACCGGCGTCGCGACGGGCGCGGCCAGCAGGCGTTCTATCGGCACGAGCCCGACGAGCCGCTCGCCGTCGAGGACCACGACGTCCGTGGCGGTCGCGAACGACGCTCCGTCCAGCAACGCTCGTACGTCCCCGGCCGTCCCGTCGGCCTGAGCTCGGGGAACGCTCGTCGCTGCGACCTCGCCGGCCGTCCCGGTCACGGGCGCCTCGCGCATCGCCACGGGCGAAACGGTCGCACGGCGGCAGGACGGCGGACTCAGTATCCACCACGGTTCGTAAATCGGGGGTCACGCCGATGCCCGGCGTCTGGAGCCGGAGGAGACTGACATCGACCCGACAGAGAAGGGAGGGGCCTCATGACCGTAGCCCCGACACCCGTGCGCGGCCTCGTGCTGCGCCCTCTCCACGTAGGTCTGCTCACCGTTCTTCTCCTCCTCCTGCTCGCTCTCGTCATCCCGCTCCTCGTGCGCGACGAGTCGCAGACGACGGCCCTCCAGGGCTCGGGCGTCTCGGTCACGCAGGTACGCACGCTGCCGCCGTTCGACGCCGTCGAGCTGGCCGGCGCGAGTGACGTCACCGTTCGTGTAGGACAGAGGCAGGCGGTCGAGGTGCGCGCAGACGACAACCTGGTCGACCGCCTCACAACCGAGGTGGTGGGCGGCGCGCTCGTGATCGAGACGCGAGGCAGCTTCAGCACCGCGTCGCCGATGACGGTCTCCGTCACTGTGCCTGAGCTCGAGTCGGTAACGCTGTCAGGCAGCGGCGCCGTCAGGATCGACGGTGTCGACCAGCAGGAGTTCCGGGTTCAGCTTCCGGGAGACGGCCTGGTCGCCGTTGCCGGGAAGGTGGACCGGCTGGAGGCGAGCCTCGGCGGCGCAGGCGACGCGCAGCTTCAGGAGCTCGTCGCGCGTGACGTCGTCGCGACCGTCCCGGGAACCGGGCGCCTCCAGGTGTACGCGACCCGCTCGCTCGACGCCTCCGTGGCCGGCACAGGCGCAATCTTCTACGCCGGCAACCCGAGCGACGTGAACGAGAGCGTCACCGGAACAGGAGCGGTCGTCCGGCAGTAGGGGATCCGTACTCCACCGAGCACCGGATCGGTGTGCGGCCCGATGCCGCAAGCGCGGCGTACCGGGACGATGGAGGTGTCCGAAGGAGGTGACCGCGCATGCTCACGAAACCGGTCACGAAGAACGGCCTTGTGCGGCCGGCGTCGCCGGAGGCGCGCGAGGAAGAGGCGCAGCGCCAGATCGCGCGCAAGCACGTCGAGCGGGTTCGCAGCTTCAAGTTCCACCTGCTCGCGTTCCTGGTCGCCATGCCCGTGATCACGGCGATCTGGGCGCTGACGGAGTACATGAACGCCGACGGGTGGCCTGAGCGCTTCAGCGAGAGCGCCGGCGAGGGCAACTGGAACCCGTGGATCCTCTGGGTGCTCTTCATCTGGGGCGGGATCCTGGCCTTCGACGGCGTCAAGACGTACTTCCGCCGCGCGCCGACGGAGGCGGAGATCGACCGTGAGGTCTCTCGCCTGAAGGCCCGCGGCAGCTGAGCGATCGAACCGAGGCGCCCGCGAGGGCGCCTCGGTCACCAGCTCACACGAGTGCAGGCTCAGCCACGAGGCCGAGGACGGCTGCCACGTCCAGCGTCGAGAGGACGCCGACCGGCTTCGTCGTCTCGGGGTCGACGACCACGAGGTGGGTCGTCTCGTGCTCGGCCATCAACTGCATCGCCCGGTGGAGTGTCTCGTCCGGCGCGATCATGAGCGCCGGCGTTGCGGCACTGCCGCCGGCTGTCCGGTCGGTGAGATCCTCCGTCGAGGCGATCTTGACGAGATCGAGGTCGGAGACGACGCCCCAGAGCTCGGCCGCCTCGTTCCGCGCAGGCTCGTTCCAGACGACCACGCAGTGGATGCGGTTTGCGGCCATCTTGCGTGCGACCTCCGACATCGGCGCATGCAGCCCGCAGGTAACGACGCCCTCGTGCATGACGTCGCCGACTCGTGCGGTCTCGAGAAGCGACTGCTCGCTCATTACAACCTCCTTTCGCCTCTGATTGTCCGGAACGGCTCGTCGAGCGCCATCGGCGTGCACACCGATCGAGCCTGCGGCCGAGTACCGATGCAACCAGGCCGCGCATGGGCGAACGTCAGACCATGACGACCGCGGTCGAGCATGTGTCGAGCCTCGAACTTGCCCAGGCCGCAGTGCTTCGGCCGATCGAGGACGTCGCGGCGGACCTCGGCCTGGATGACGACGAGCTCGAGCTGTACGGCCGCTACAAGGCGAAGGTGCCGCTCGAGGCGATCGAGCGCCGGCGCGACGTCGCGCCCGGCAAGCTCGTCGCCGTCACCGCGATCACGCCGACCCCGGCGGGCGAGGGCAAGACGACCACGGCGATCGGCCTGGCCGACGGCTTGGCGCGAAGCGGCGGCTCCGCGGTCGTCTGCGTGCGTGAGCCCTCCGTCGGCCCAGTTTTCGGGATCAAGGGCGGCGGCGCGGGCGGCGGGCGTTCGCAGCTTGCTCCGATGGAGGAGCTGAACCTCCACTTCACCGGCGACATCCATGCGGTCGGCGCCGCCAACAACCTGCTCGCGGCGGTGATCGACGCCCACGTCCACCACGGCAACGAGCTCGGCCTCGATCCGGCGTCGGTGACGTGGCGGCGGTGCCTCGACGTCAACGACCGGGCGCTGCGGTCGGTGATCACCGGCCTCGGTGGACCGGCCAACGGCTCCCCGCGGGAGACGGGCTTCGACATCACGGCCGCATCGGAAGTGATGGCGATCCTCGCCGTCGCGCGAGACCTCGACGACCTGCGTGAGCGGCTGAGCCGGATCACGGTCGGCCGCAGCTTCGACGGCGAGCCCGTCACGGCGGGCGCCCTCGGCGCGGCGGGCTCGATGGCCGTTCTGCTCAAAGACGCGCTGAAGCCGAACCTGATCCAGACGCTCGAGGGCAATCCGGCACTCGTCCACGCCGGACCGTTCGCCAACATCGCGCACGGGAACAACTCGCTCGTCGCCGACCTCCTCGGGCTGCGAGTTGCCGACTACGTCGTGACCGAGGGCGGCTTCGGAGCCGACATGGGCTTCGAGAAGCACGTCGACATCGTCTGCCGGCTGGGCGGGCTGAGCCCCGCCGCAGTCGTGCTCGTCGCCACGATTCGGGCACTCAGGTATCACGGCGAGGGCGACCTTCGTCGCGGCGCCGCGAACCTCGCGCGCCACATCGAGATCGTGCGCCGGTTCGGCTTCGACCCGGTCGTGGCGGTCAACGTCTTTCCGGAGGACTCGAGCGACGACGTCGAGCTCGTACGCGCTCTGGCTCGCGAGCACGGTGCGTTCGCGGCCGAAGCCACGTCTGCCTTCACGCGCGGCGGTGAGGGCGCCGCTGCGCTGGCGGAGGCTGTCGCAGCCGCGAGCAAGCGGCCACCGTCGCTTCGCTACGCCTACGAGCTCGACGACCCTATTTCGGCGAAGATCGAGAAGGTTGCTCGGCAGGTCTACGGCGCGGGCCGCGTGGAGTTCGCTCCTGCGGCGCGCCGGACGATGCAAGAGCTTGCCGCAGAGGGCCTCGACCGGGTCCCCGTATGCCTGGCCAAGACGCACCTCTCGCTTTCCCACGATCCGAGCCTGCTGAACTCCCCGACGGGGTTCACGCTGCCGGTCCGCGAGCTGCGCGCGTACACGGGCGCGGGCTGGCTCGTCGCAATTTGCGGCGACATGATGACGATGCCCGGCCTGAGCGCGCATCCGGCGGCCCTCGACATCGACATCGACACAGACGGAAGGACGGTTGGACTCCGATGACGACGGACGGACACCACGAGCTGCACCAATCCGCGTGCTACAGCGCCACGATCCGGGTGCGGCTGGAGAACCACCCGGGCGCGTTCGCCGCGCTGGCGGCCGCGATCGCCGACGCCGAGGGGCTGCTGGGCGCTATCGACCTGGTCCGGGTCGAGCGGGAGCACAAGATCCGCGACGTGACGGTGCTCGCCGCCGACGCCGCGCACCTCGAGCGGATCCTCGAGGCTGTCCGCGAGGTCGACGGGATCGAGGTCGAGCACGTCTCCGACCGGACCTTCCTCATGCACCTGGGCGGGAAGCTCGAGGTCGTTCCGCGCGCGCCGCTGAAAACGCGCGACGACCTCTCGATGGCGTACACGCCCGGCGTCGCACGCGTCTCGAAGGCGATCGCCGACGACCCGGCCAAGGTCTGGGGCCTGACGGTCAAGCAGAACACTGTCGCCGTCGTCTCCGACGGCACTGCGGTGCTCGGGCTCGGCGATATCGGGCCCGAGGGAGCCCTGCCGGTGATGGAGGGCAAGGCCGTGTTGTTCAAGGAGTTCGGCGGCGTCGACGCCTGGCCGGTCTGCCTGGCGACGAAGGATGTCGACGAGATCGTCCGCACCGTGGTCGCGATCGCGCCGGTCTTCGGCGGGATCAACCTCGAGGACATTTCGGCGCCGCGCTGCTTCGAGGTCGAGCGCCGGCTGCGTGAGCTACTCGACATCCCCGTCTTCCACGACGACCAGCACGGGACCGCGATCGTCACGCTCGCGGCGTTCATCAACGCGCTGCAAGTGGTCGGCAAGAGCCCTGAGGAGGTCAAGGTTGTCGTGACAGGTGTGGGCGCGGCAGGCACGGCCGTCACGCTGGCGCTGCTGGCCGCCGGCGTGAGCGACGTAGTCGGTTGCGATCGTGAGGGTCCGCTCTATTGGGGTCGCCCGGGCCTGACGCCGGCCAAGGCCGATTACGCCGCCCTGACGAATTTGCACGACTTCCGCGGATCGACGGACGAGGCGCTCGAAGGCGCCGACGTCTACATCGGGCTCTCGGCGCCCGGCGCGGTAAGCGTCGACGCCGTGCGGCGGATGGCAGACGGCGCGATCGTGTTCGCGATGGCGAACCCCACGCCGGAGGTGCTGCCGGAGGAGATCGACGACGTCGCGGCTGTGATCGCGACCGGACGGTCCGACTACCCGAACCAGATCAACAACGTGCTCGCCTTCCCGGGCGTCTTCCGCGGCGCGCTCGACGTGCGTGCGCGAGAGATCACGCCGGCGATGGAGCTGGCAGCCGCCGAGGCGCTCGCCGCGGTGATCCCGCCCGACGAGCTGGCGGCCGACTACATCGTCCCGAGCGTCTTCGACCGGCGGGTCGCTCCTGCCGTGGCGAAGGCGGTGGCCGAGGCAGCGGAGCATTCCGGCGTAGCGCGCCGGACGCGGTCGAAGGTCGCCGACCTCGCCGAAATCCCCGCGTAGGGCGCTACTGCCGCACGTCCCGGCGCTCGAAGCCGACCGCGGCGGCGGCGGCGAGCAGCGCGCAGGCGGCGACGAGGTCCTCCATGCCCCGCGTCTCGCCGTAGAACTTCGTCAGGCCGGCCGTCTCGATCGCCGGAGCGCCCACCGCAGGACCCTACCGAGCGGCCTCGATCAAGCTGCGAGCCGGACAGGCTTGAAGCCGGCCCGGATCTGGCCGACGTGCGAGCGCAGGTCCTCCGGCGGCAGCGATCGGTTCAGCAGCGGACTTCTGGAGACGTCGCTCAGCAGCCGCATGCAGGCGACGGCGCTCCCGGGGTCCAGCGAGAGCTCCTCGTCCTCGAGCTCGCACGCAAGCGCCTCGAGCTCCTGTGCCGCGGCAGTGATGCGTCCCTCGAGACCGGTCTCCGGGTATGTCAGCTTGAAGCGGATCAGCGAGGCGAAACTGTTCCGCCGCTTCATGGTCGCCTCCTGCAGGGCGCAGGCGAGAACTTCGGCGATCACGTAGGCATCGCGCTCACCAGCGAGCCGCTCGACGAGATCTAACCGGCGCACGAGAGCTCTGATGCCGAGGACGCCCACTCCGAGACCGCCGAGGAAGAGCGGCACTGCGAGGGCCGGGCGAAGCTCAGTGGCGGCCACCGCGAGCCCGAGCACGAGCACAGCAAGGCCCAGGTCAGCCCATTCCTCGTGACGCAGCTCGCGGAGCCGTACGGAGGCCTCGTCGACAGCTCGTGCGTGCATGACGACACGAACTGTTCGTGCTCGGATGACGCACCGCATCCGTGTGTTGGCCCAGCTTGCCTGCGGCTATTCCGCAGAGGTCGACATGCCGTGGGAAGCCCGCAGGGCGATCCGGGCTTCCCCCGATGGCGTGCCTCCTCCGCTGCACGAGGCTGAGCGTAGGAACGAAGGAGGTAACCATGCCCATCGCTCAGGAACAGGCACTGACGGACGTCCTCGTGGAGGGCGGCGCCGACTACGAGCTGCTTCCGCACCGCCATACGGAGACGGCAAGGGCGGAGGCTCGAGCGCTGGGCCTCCAGCCCGACGAGGTGGCGAGAACCGTCGTCGTCCGGACCGGACGCGGCTACGTGAGAGTCGTCGTCCCGGCATCCAGGCGCGTCGATCTGAACAAGCTCAGCGGACTGCTCAGGACACAAGGCGAGACCCGGCTCGCGACGGAAGCCGAGCTCGCCGCCGCCTATCCGGAGTTCGACCTCGGCGCTGTCCCGCCGCTCGGAGGGCCGGCCGGCGACACGGTCGTCGTGGACGTTCGGCTCACCCGTCACATGCGGCTCGTCTTCGAGGCCGGCACCCACGACGAGTCCGTGCGGCTGAAGACCGACGACCTCGTCGAGCTCACCGACGCGTGGGTCGGGGACGTCTGCGAGACATGACGCGGACGATGTGGGCGATCCGCAAGCTCCGGCGCGAGCCGGGGCTCGTCCTCGACGAGGTTCCGACGCCCAGCGTCGGCGACGACGACGTGCTCGTCCGCGTCGAGGCGGCCAGCCTGTGCGGCACCGACCTCCACATCTTCCGCTGGGACGACTGGGCCCGGCACCGCATCCGCCCGCCGCTGACGCTGGGCCACGAGTTCGCGGGCACGGTCGTGGAGGTGGGCAGGAACGTGCGCCACACCGGTCCGGGCGACTATGTCTCTGCCGAGAGCCACATCACCTGCGGCATGTGCTTCGAGTGCCGAACGGGGCAGGCGCACATGTGCGAGCGGACCCAGATTCTCGGCGTCGACCGTGACGGCGCCTTCGCCGAGTATGTCGCCGTCCCGGAGTCGGTGATCTGGCTCAACGACCGGACGAAGCTGCCGCCCGAGCTCGCGACGCTACAGGAGCCGTTCGGGAACTCGGTCTTCGCGACGAGCCTCCACGACCTCGCCGGACGGACCGTCGCGATCCTCGGCTGCGGCCCTGTCGGGCTCTTCAGCATCGCGATCGCCCGCGCGTCGGGCGCCGGCCGCGTGCTCGCCTCCGACCGAGTTCCCTTCCGCATCGACCTGGCGCGGACGATGGGCGCCACCGACATCGTGGACGTGACCGCCGTGGAGGACGTCCCGGGCTGGTTCGTCGAGCGGAACGAGGGACAGCACCTCGACGTCGTCTTCGAAATGTCCGGCGCCCCGAGCGCGATTGCGGACGCGTTCCGGATCGTCCGGAACGGCGGGCACGTCGTCCTCTTCGGCATCCCGGCGCGTCCGGTGGAAATCGACGTCGCCGAGTCGATGATCTTCAAGAACCTGACCGTCACGGCTGTCAACGGCAGGCGCATCTTCGAGACCTGGTACAAGACTCGCTGGCTGCTCGAGCACGGCGTCGTCGACCTGCGGCCGCTGATCACGCACCGCTGCGCGCTCGCCGATTTCGAATTTGCGCTGGCGGAGCTGGACGCCGGCCGAGCCTGCAAGGTCGTCTTCTTCCCGGGCGAGGGGGCCGGCTCGACGGCGGCGCGCGAGCCGGAGCTCGCCGTGGCCCGATGAACGAGCGCCTTCGGGAAGAGCTGGCCGCGGAGCTCGACGGGCTGCGACGGGCGGGCACCTACAAGCGGTTCCTGACGCTCCAGTCGCCGCAGGGCCCGGTCGTCGAAATGGCGGGGCGCGGCGAGGTGCTCGTTCTCTCCTCGAACAACTACCTCGGGCTGGCGGCGCATCCGGAGGTCGTCGAGGCCGCGCGGGAGGGGCTTTCGCGCTACGGCGCGGGGACGGCGTCAGTGCGCTTCATCTGCGGCACCTTCGCTCCGCACCACGAGCTCGAGACCGAGCTGGCGTCGTTCGTCGGGACCGAGGCCGCACTCACCTACGCGTCCTGCTGGAACGCGAACGAGGCCGTGATCCCGACCCTCACCGACGAGCGGACGGTGCTGATCTCGGACGAGCTGAATCACGCGAGCATCGTCGACGCGATGCGGCTGGCGAAGCCCGCGCGCAAGGTGGTGTACCGCCACTCCGACATGCGCGAGCTGCAGGACGCGCTCGCCGACTGCGAGCCCGAGCAGCGGAAGCTCGTCGTCACCGACGGCGTCTTCAGCATGGAGGGCGACCTCGCCCGCCTGCCCGACATCGTCGAGCTCGCGCGCCGCTACGGCGCGATCGTCGTCGTGGACGACTCGCACGGCACCGGCGTCATGGGCGCTACGGGCCGCGGCGTCGCGGAGCACTTCGGCCTCCTGGGCGAGGTCGACGTCATCACGAGCACCCTCGGGAAGGCGCTGGGGGGCGCGGCCGGCGGCTTTGTCGCCTCGAGCGCCGAGGTCGTGGACATGTTGGCGCAGCGCTCTCGCCCACAGCTGTTCTCGAACGCGATTCCGCCGTCGGTGGCCTGTAGCGCGCTCCGCGCGGTGCAGGTGCTGCGCGAGGACCGCGAGCTGGTCCGTCGACTGCACGAGAACACTCAGAGCTTCCGGGACCGCCTGCGGGCCGCGGGCTTCAACCCGCTCGACGGCGAGGCGGCGATCATCCCGATCATCATCGGCGAGACCTCGGCCGCGATCGCCTTCAGCGAGCGGCTGCTCGACGAGGGCGTGTTCGTCACCGGCTTCGGCTACCCGGTCGTGCCCGAAGGGACCGCGCGGGTCCGCGTCCAGATGTCGGCGGCGGTCACGGACGAGCACATCGAGCGTGCGCTGGCGGCGTTCGAGACGGTGGGCCGAAGCGCCGGCCTGCTCGCGGCGTAGTCGGTTATTGCCGCCAAGCAGAGCCGAAGTCCGTCAGCACCTTGCCGCCTTTCCCGAAGCTCCCGTCGAGTCCGCCACTGCCGGTATAGCGGGCGAGCGCGAAATCCTGACCGGCCACCGTTCCGGCCGCCACGATCTTGCCGTCCGCCTGGACGACGACCCCGGTGGCCTCCGCGGTGATGCCGAAGTCCGTCAGCAGCACGCCGCTGTCGCCGAAGGCAAGATCGAGGCTGCCGCTCTCCAGCCGGCGGGCGAGGCCGAACTGCCGGTACCTCGAGGCGACGCGCGTGCCCGCGGTGACGAGCTTACGGTCGGGCTGGATCGCGAGCGCCTGTGGGTTTCCGAGGCTCGCGACGACGACGCCCCCGACCCCGAAACTCGCGTCCAGCTTGCCCTCGCCCGTATACCGGACGAGCGCAAGGTCGGCTCGGAGGCCGTCGTACACCGGTCCCGTCGCTACGAGCTTGCCGTCCGGCTGGACGACGAGCGCCGACGCGTAGCCGGCGCGGCCGACATCAGTAGCGATCCAGCCGTTTGTTCCGAAGCGCCGATCCAAGGTGCCGTCAGCCCGGTAGCGGGCGAGCACGAACTTCACCCTGTCTTGGTAGCCCGGTGTGCGCGTGAGGACCGAGCCGGCGACGACGATCTTGCGGTCCGGCTGAATCTTGACTGTCCGTGCCTCTGCAGACCTGCCGAAGCCCGTCAGGACGGTGCCGCCGCGACCGAAGGTCCGGTCAAGCCTTCCCGCCACCGTGTAGCGGGCGAGCGCGAAACGGGACCGGTCGCCGCTGCCGAAGAAACCGGCCGCCACGACCTTGCCGTCCGACTGAATCGCGACCGCTGCCGCGGACGAACGGCTGCGGCGGCCACCGAAGTAGGTCAGCACCCTTCCGTTCCGCCCGAAGGACCGGTCGAGCTTCCCGCGGGCGGTGTAGCGCGCGAGGGCGAAGCCGATGTCGCGAGGTCCCACGACGGCCCAACCCGCAACGATGGTCTTCCCGTCCCGCCCGACCGCGAGCGACCTCGCGCCGCTGCCGCTCCGGGCACCGAAGTCCGTGAGGACCCTGCCGCCGATCCCAAAGCTGTGGTCGAGCGCGCCGGCGGCCGTGTAGCGGGCGACGGCCACCTTCTGGCGGCCGGCGCCCTTCGTGGCGGCGTATCTACTCAGTCCGGCGACGGTGAGGGTGCCGTTCGGCCCGGCGGCCAGGGCGTAGGCGAGGTCGACGCTCTGCCGCCCGGCCTCCCGATCGCTGGTGCTCGAGCCGAGCGCAGCGACGCCGAGCAAGGCCAGGACCAGACCGATCGCGGCTGCGCTCCGGCGGTCACGCATTGACGGCCAGCCGTGTCGGCGCCGTCTCGAAGGCCGGGAACGGCCACAAGGGTCGGAAGCGAGCCTGGAAGAAGCGGAGGTAGCGCGGCTCGTAGACCAGTTCGAGGCCGGGGACGTCGTCCGCGACGGCGAGCACGTCTGCGATCGTCTCCGCTACGTAGGCCAGGTGCTCGCCCGTGTAGACCCGGCGCGGGAGGGTCAGCCTCACCAGCTCCAGCCCGTCGTAGGGCTCGTGGCCGTGCTGGCCGGAGACGATGCCGCGCTCCATCGCCCGCACGCCTCCGGCGAGGTAGATCGCCGCGGCGAGCGTCTGGGCCGGGAAGCGCTGCTGCGGGACGTGGGGGAGGAACCGCTTCGCGTCGACGAACACACCGTGGGCGCCGACCGGGACGACGATCGGGACGCCTGCATCCTCCAGCAGCTCGCCGAGGTATCCGGCCTGGCCGATCACGTGCCGCACCATCGGCTCCTGCGCGGACTCGACGATCCCCTGCGCAAGCGCCTCCATGTCGTGGCCGGCGATCCCGCCGTAGTGGGGAAAGCCCTCGTAGACAACGACGAGCTCGCGCGCCCGCTCGGCCAGACCGTCGTCGTTCAGCGCGAGCACGCCGCCGATCGGCACGAAGTGGTCCTTCTTCGACGAGAAGACGGCGCCGTCGCTGAGCTCCGTGATCGCACGGATGACCTCGGGCAGCGGCCAACTCGCCCAGCCCGGCTCGCGGTCCTTGAC
>JBOHAU010000144.1:0-2261 GCA_050698015.1 Gaiellaceae bacterium | reverse complement strand
CTCGAGTACATGCAGGGCTCCGACGCCGGCGACGACTTCCTGCTCTACACGCTGCTCGCCGTGGGCGGCGAGCCCAGCCCGACCGCGCTGGCTCAGCGCATGGGCGCGCCGCTGACGACGGTGTCCGACCGGCTGAACCGGCTGGTCGAGCGGGGCCACGCCGAGCGGATCAAGAACCCGCTCGACGGAAGGTCGGCGCTGTTCCGGCTCACCGACCAAGGCTGGAAGGCGCTCCGCGCGATCCAGCCCCAGTTCGTCGAGTTGCTCACGAACGTCACGGAGCGGCTCTCGCTGCCCGTGGACGACATTCGCCGGGGGCTTCAGGCGCTCGAGGATGCGCTCCGCGAGGAACTGGCCGAGCTTAACGAGAAAAAAACTCCGGCACCGTAGCTTTTCCTCCGACTCCGGAGTATCTTGGCCGGCATGCTCAAGGCCGCAGTCGCGATCATCGCGTCCGCCCTGCTCGCCGCGTGCGCGCAGGGCGCGACGCGCGCGACCGAGATCCTGGCAAAGATCGACGTGGGCGCCAGCGGGCCGTGCTCCGTCGCCTTCGAGGCCGGCGCGGCCTGGGCGACGGTCTTCCGGAGCAACGAGGTCGTCCGGATCGACCCGGCGACGAACGCGGTCACGCACCGGATCACGACCGACGCCGGGCCCTGCGGCATCACGGCCGGCGCCGGGGCGCTCTGGGTCATGACCAACGCCGGGAGCACGGTGCAACGGATCGACCCGGCAACCGCCGCCGTCTCGGCGACGATCCCCGTCGGCGCCGGGCCGTACGACGTCCTCTTCGCGTTCGACTCCGTCTGGGTGACGAACTACGCAGACGGGACGATCCACCGCATCGATCCGGCCACGAACCGCGTCGTCAGGCGCATCAGGATCGTCGGCGCGCCTGCCGGCCTGGCCGCCACCCGATCGGCCCTGTGGGTCGGCGACGCCTCTGGCAAGACAATTGTCCGGATCAACCCCCGCACGAACCGGGTCGTACGCCGAGTCGCCACCGGCGGCGCCTCGCCCGAGTGGCTGGCGTCCCGCGGCTACTTTGTGTGGGCCGCGAACAGGCTCGACAACTCGGTCGCGAAGATCGACGAGCGCAAGAATCGCCGTGTCGCACTGATCAGGCGCGTCGGCAGTCAGCCTGTCGACGGCGGAATCGTCGCCGGCAGCCTCTGGGTGCCCAACCAGCGGAGCAACACGGTCGTCCGGATCCACCTGTCGCGGAACCGCGTCCTCGAGACGGTGCGGGTCGGCACCGGCCCCTTCGTCGTCCCGGACCACGCGAACGAGCTCTGGGTCGGGAGCTTCGGCGGACGGGACATCTGGCGACTCAGGGCGGGCTAGCTCGTACACCCAGTTTGGGCGACTCGCGCCGGGTTCACTTGTGCGAGGGATGCGTCGTCCTCTGCGGACGTCCGATCTTTGGGACGTCAGTTCAAATCAGGCGACGCGGCCACGCCGAGGTAGCCACGGAGGTTTCAGGCGTGAGCAAGCTGATCGCCCCCTCGCAACGGAGCAACTTCCTCGCCGCTGGACAGCGCCGACCCAGCACTGCTCAGCGACGGAAGGAGGTAAGCGAAGTGTCGAAGCGTTATCACCAGCTCGTCGCGCTGAAGAAGCGCGAAGACGGCCAGACCATGGCCGAGTACGGCGTCGTTCTGGCCGTCATCACGATCGCCGTGTTCGGAGCGCTGACGCTGCTCTCGGGCAACATCGAGGGCGCCATCAGCCGCGTCGCCGGCTTCATCTCCTAGTACGACCAACGCTCAGCTAGCCGAAACCCGCCGAGACCCCGGCGGGTTTCGGCGTTGTTCAAGCCTGCGTCTGCTGCTCGGGCTCGGGCACCGCCTCGATGTGTCGCCGTCCGGCGCCTTCACCCTCCTCGTTCTCCTCCGGCGCTGATTCCGGAGCCGAACGGGCAGCCGCTTGGCTGGCGACTTCTTCGAGCCGTTCCGCCAGAGCTCGCACGCCGCCGAGCAGCTCTTCGCGCTGCCCGTGCACGGACTCGGTGTCCGCCTGCAACCGACGTAGGCCGGCTTCGGCCTCGGCCTGCTCGGCGGCGATCTCCTCGCGAGCCTGAGCGAGGATCCGCTCTGCTTCCGCCCTGGCCTGCGTGAGGACGGTCTCCGCCTCCCTCTGCGCCCGCGCGACGTGTTCCGCCGCCTCAGCCTGCGCCTGGTCGGCACGGGTGCTCGCATCGACGACGAGCTCGGCGGCCTCTGCCTTCGCGCGCGCGGTCGCGGCTTCCGCTTCCTGCCGCG
>JBOHAU010000143.1:0-2380 GCA_050698015.1 Gaiellaceae bacterium | reverse complement strand
GCGGCGCCTGGCTCGCGTTCCTCGGCTGGTTCCTGCTCCAGGCCGCGAGGGCCGAGGCCGGCTACATCGCGACGGAGGAAGCGCTCGAAGGCCTGCGGGTCCGCGACCTGATGGTGCGGGATCCGGTAACGGTCGACCCCGACCTCACGATCGGACAGTTCATGGACGACATCGCCTGGTCGCGCCGCTTCACGACGTATCCGGTCGTCGACGACGGTCGGCCGGTGGGCCTGATCGCGTTCAGGTCGGTCTCCGCGGTGCCGCGACAGGAGTGGGACACGCGGCGGGTGCGCGAGTCGATGATCCCGCTCGACGAGGTGCCCCAGCTCACCGAGGACGAGCGGGCGGTCGACGCGCTAGCCGACCTCTCCTCACCGACATCCAATCGTGGCCTGGTCGTCGAGGGCGACCGCCTGGCCGGACTGCTCTCGATCACGGACCTCGCGCGGGCGCTGCAGGTCGGACGCCGCCCGCGCGCGGCCAAGGTGTGATCCTCCCGCCGGTTTCTGCGAGCGTCGACCGGGCCGCGGGCTGGTCCTGGCGCCTGCTCGTATGCGCCGCCGCCGCGCTCGCCGTGCTCACGGTCCTGTGGTACCTCCGCGTCATCGTCCTGCCGGTCATGGTCGCACTGACGATCGCTCCGGCACTGGCGCCCCTCGCCGGCCGGCTCCGCCGTGCTCGCCTCGAGCGTCCCGCCGCCGCCCTCGCCCTCCTGGCCGGGCTTGCCGTCGTGGCCGGGCTGATCGCGATCGTGACAACCTCGCTCATCGCGCAGTGGGACGAGCTCGCCGACTCGGTCTCGCGGGCGGTGGACGACATCACGGATCGGCTCGAAGGCGAGCCGTTCAACCTCTCCCTGGATCGCACCGAGGACTTCCAGTCGTCGCTCGCCGACTCGTGGCAGGAGGCCTCGGGCTACGCCGCCTCTGGCGTCCAGGCGGGCGTCGGCCTCGTCACCGGTCTGGTGCTGGCCATCGCGGTGCTCTACTTCGTGCTTCGCGACGGCGCAGCGTTCTGGGCCTGGATCCTGCGACGCTTCGCGCCCGAGACGCGTCCGGCCATCGACCGCGCGGGGCACAGGGCCTGGGCCGTGCTCGGCGGGTTCGTTCGCGGCACGGCGCTGATCGCCGCCGTCGACGCGACGCTGATCGGAATCGGCCTCTGGCTGCTCGGCGTGCCGCTCGCGTTCGCGCTCGCCGTGCTCGTCTTCCTGGGGGCATTCGTTCCCTTCGTCGGCGCGTTCGTCTCCGGCCTCGTTGCCGTCCTGGTCGCCTTCGCCGACGAAGGTTGGAAGATCGGCCTGGCGGCCCTGGCGATCGTCGTCGCCGTCCAGTTCATCGAAGGAAACTTCTTGCAGCCGATCATTCAGAGCCGCACCGTCGACCTGCACCCAGCCGTGATCCTGCTCGCGGTTGCCGCGGGCGCTTCGCTCTTCGGCATCGCGGGCGCCTACCTCGCGGTCCCGGTGACGGCGGTCGTCTTCGCGGTCGTCGCGTCGCTCCGGTCGGACTCGTTGCCTGAAGCGGCTCCCTAGGAGACCGCTATCGCAGCGTCTGGAACGCGCGGAAGGCGGGCTTCCGCGAGCCGCGCGCCGAGATCACGCCCGACTGCCACCCGGACAGACGCCGCTCGTCGCGGACGAGGAACCACACGAGCATGTCGATCCGCCGGGTCTTCCGCGCGATCGCGAACGCCTGGTGCACGTACTTGGCCTGCAACGAGTAGCGGACGCCGAACCGTCGGTCCGGCGGCCTGGTCTGGTAGCCGTACTCCGTGATCCAGAGGCGCTTATGCCCATAGAGGCGGTTGAGCTGCTTGATCAGCACGCCGATGTTCCCGAGCGTGACCGCCTTCTTCGAGCGCGGCACGGTGGTGGGCCGCTCGAAACGATCGCCGTAGTACGGGTGGTGGGCATAGGCGTCGAACCGTTTCAGGCCTGCCCGGCGCAGCCAGGTGAGGAAGACGAGTGGTGATGTGGACGGCCGGCTGCTGCGAGGAGCGTCGTTCCCGCGAGGGCCGGTTGCGCCGCACGCGACCTTCTCTCCGGGGAGGCGGGTGGAGTGCACGCCGACCCAGACGGCCGCGCAAAGCTTGGCGTAGTCGTATGCGCTCTGAGGGCGCCACGTACCCCTTACCAGCTTCCACTGAGGCCTCAGGAAGACCGGGTTGTTCGGCTCGTTCCAGACGAGCCAGTGGCGCACAGCCGGCAACGACCGGACCGGCTCGTTCTCGACGGGCTTGACGCGGTAGGTCCCGCTGTAGCGCTTTGCGGCGGCATGGGCAAAGAGGCGAAGGTCCGTCAGCCGGCGCGGCACGCGATTCTTCGCGCGGCCCGCCCAGCGCGGGGTGCCGTAGATGGTCGCGAGCACGCGAACCTTGT
>JBOHAU010000142.1:0-9240 GCA_050698015.1 Gaiellaceae bacterium | reverse complement strand
CCGCCAAGAGCGCGGACATGCTCGAAACCTCTTCTCGCTGTTCGGTCAAGAACCAGTGCAGGAACTGCTCGCCGACGAGGTTTCCCTCCTCGCGGGCAAGCGCGACGAGCGCGACGATCTGGTCGGTGACGCGCTTCTCCTGCTCGAGCGCGAGCGCGACGGGCTCGGTCGGCCCGCCGAAGTCGGTTCGCGGCGCCTCGACGCCCGGGATCTCCACCGGCAGATCGGAGTCGAGGAGGAACTGCACGATCATCATCGCGTGGTTCCGCTCCTCGACCGCCTGGCGGTAGAACGTGGCGGCGAGCTGCGGCAGGGTCTCCGAGTCGTAGTACACGGCGATCGCCACGTACTGCTGCGACGCGGCGAACTCGTAGCCGATCTGCTCGTTGAGCGCCTCAGGGAACCGGGTCATGCGGGCGAATCTAGCCGACTGGATAGTGCCCGACGTCCTGGAAGATGAATATTCTCTATTCATATGGATCGAACACGGGTCCTGATCGCCGGCGCCGCGGGCCGGGACTTCCACAACTTCAACGTCCTCTATCGCGGCCGGCCCGAGTTCGAGGTCGTCGCCTTCACCGCGACGCAGATTCCCAACATCGACGGACGGGTCTACCCGGCCGAGCTTGCGGGTGAGCTCTACCCGGAGGGGATCCGGATCCATCCGGAAGGCGAGCTCAGCGACCTCGTGCGGGACGATTCCGTCGACGAGGTCGTCTTCGCGTACTCGGACATCACCCACGAGCACGTGATGCACGTCGCCTCGCGCGCGCTTGCGGCGGGGGCCTCGTTCCGCCTGCTCTCGCCACAGGAGACGATGCTGACGTCGTCGAGGCCGGCTGTCGCCGTCTGCGCGGTCCGCACCGGCTCGGGCAAGAGTCAGACCACGCGACGCATCGCGGGACTCCTGCGGGAAGCCGGCAAGCAGGTCGCCGTGCTCCGCCATCCCATGCCCTACGGCGACCTCACCAAGCAGGCCGTCCAGCGGTTCGCGGAGTACGCAGATCTCGACGCCGCCGACGCGACGATCGAGGAGCGCGAGGAGTACGAGCCGCACATAGAGGAGGGCAACATCGTCTTCGCCGGAATCGACTACGCCGCGATCCTCGACCAGGCCGAGCAAGAAGCCGACGTGATCCTCTGGGACGGCGGGAACAACGACACGCCGTTCGTGAAACCGAACATGCACGTCGTCGTTGTCGACCCGCACAGGCCGGGCCACGAGCTTCGCTATCACCCCGGCGAGACCAACCTCCGCATGGCGGACGTGTGCGTCGTGAACAAAGTCGACACGGCGCCCGCGGCGGGCGTCGAGGCCGTCATCGACTCGATCCGCGCTCACAACGCCAAGGCGAAGATCGTCCGCGCCGCCTCGCCGTTCCAGGTCGAGGAGAACGGTGTTCGGATCGAGGGCAAGCGGGTGCTGGCGGTCGAAGACGGGCCGACCTTGACGCACGGCGAGATGGCCTACGGCGCCGCCGTCCTCGCCGCGAAGGCGCACGGCGCTGCTGAGCTCGTCGATCCGCGGCCATACGCGGTCGGCTCGATCGCCAAGACGCTCGACGAGTGGCCGCACATCAACGGCCTCTTGCCGGCGATGGGATATGGCCGAAAGCAGATCGAGGAGCTGCGCGAGACGATCGCCCGATCGGACGCCGATGTCGTCCTGATCGGGACTCCGATCGACCTCAGGCGCGTCGTCGACTTCGACAAGCCCGCCCTCCGAGTCACGTACAAGCTGCAGGAGCTGGGCGAGCCGACGCTCGGCGATCTGCTCGCCCAGCATGGCCTGATCACGGACGAGACAGCTGCGGTCACTTGACGACCGTTGTCGCCCTCGGCGGCAACGCGCTGATTCGGCCGGGCGACAGGGGCACGGCGGCGGAGCAGGCTGCGCGGCTCCGTGAGGCCGCAGCCTCGCTGGCGCCGCTCCTCGCCGAACCTCGCCTCGTCGTCACCCACGGGAACGGGCCGCAGGTCGGGAACGAGCTCCTCGCCAAGAACGGGCGGCCGACGAGGTGCCTCCTCTCCCTCTCTATCTCGCTGTCGCGCAGACGCAGGCGGAGATCGGTGCGCTGATCGAGGCCGCGCTGGGCCCGGTCGCCGGGCAGCCCGTCGCCTGTCTCCTCACGCATGTCGTGGTGGCGGAAGACGATCCGGCCTTTGACCGGCCGACGAAACCGATTGGGCCGTTCTATTCCTCCGAGCAGGCGCGGACGCTCGAGCAGGAGCGCGGCTGGACGGTCGTCGAAGAGCGAGGGCGGGGTTGGCGTCGCGCGGTGCCGTCGCCGGAGCCGCTCGAGGTCGTCGAAGTCGCACAGGTGCGGTCCCCGCTCGACTCGGGCGCGCTGCCCGTCGCCTGCGGCGGCGGCGGAATCCCCGTCGTCAGGCGCGACGGCCGGATCCACGGCGTCGAGGCGGTGATCGACAAGGACCGGGCGTCGGCCCTCCTTGCCGCGGGGCTGGGCGCCGGGAGACTCGTGATCCTGACCGACGTCGGAGCAGTCAAATGCGGCTTCGGCACGCCGAGCGAGGAGGAGGTCCGCGAGATCTCGGTCGACGAGGCCGAAGCGCTGCTCCCGGAGCTCGCGGAGGGCTCGATGCGACCGAAGGTCGAGGCGGGGATCGCGGTCGCGCGAGCCGGCGGCGAAGCGCTGATCGCGTCCCTCGAGGGCGTCGCGGCCGCCCTCGACGGCCACGCTGGTACGAAAATCACCCTGTGACCCGTCCAGAGACTCGCTACGCGCAGGCCGCCGAGGGCGGCTACGTCGCCCACCAGGTGTTCGGCGCGGGCTCGGTTCCCCTCGTCTTCGTGACGAACTGGATCACGAACCTCGACGCCATGTGGGAGGAGCCCACGATGGCCGCCTACTTCGAGCAGCTCGCAAGATTCGCCAAGGTCCTCTGCTTCGACAAGCGCGGAACCGGCGTCTCCGACCCAGTTCCGCTGAGCAATCTGCCGAGGCTCGAGGAGTGGATGGACGACGTCTCCACGGTCATGGACGCGGCGCACGTGGAACGCGCCGCCTTGCTCGGGGACACGGAGGGCGGACCGATGGCGATGATGTTTGCCGCCTCCCATCCTGAGCGAGTCTCGGCGCTCGTCCTCGTCAACACGTTCGCTCGCTGGCGCCGGGCCGGCGACTACCCGATTGGGATGCCGCGCGAGACGGCCGACAAGCTCGTCGACCGCTACGGGCAGCACTACGGCGTCACGAACGAGATTCTCGCCTTCACCGCACCGAGCCTGGCCCACGATCCCCGCATCGCCCGGTGGTTCACTCGGTACCAGCGCCTGGGGATGCCGCCCGGGGCGGCCGCGACGATGTACCGCTGGGTCACGGAGCTCGACGTACGCTCGGTTCTTCCCTCGATCCGCGTCCCCACGTTGGTGCTTCAGCGGGCGGGCGCCCTGCACCACCGCGCCGCGTTCGGCCGCTACCTCGCCGAGCACATTCAGGACGCGAAGTACGTGGAGCTACCCGGCGCGGACACGCTTCCATTCAGCGCCGGCGATTTCGGACCGCTGCTCGACGAAGTCGAAGAGTTTCTGACGGGAACAAGGACCGTGCCCGTGCTGAACAGGCAACTTGCCACCGTCATGCTCACCGACATCGTCGGCTCGACGAGCATCGCCTCGGAACGAGGCGATGCTGCTTGGGTCGAGCTCGTCCGACAGCACGACGAGATCGTCCGGGAGCATCTCAACACGTTCCGCGGGCGAGAGGTCGATCGCACCGGAGACGGCTTCCTCGCGACCTTCGACGGTCCCGCACGAGCGGTGACGTGCGCCGCTCGGCTCACGGACACGCTGCGCGCGCGAGGGATCACGATCCGCGCCGGGATCCACACCGGCGAGGTCGAGCTCGTCGGCGGAGCGCTGCGCGGGCTCGCGGTGCACATCGCAGCGCGGGTGATGGCCGCTGCGGAGCGCGGCGGCGTCCTGGTCTCGTCGACCGTGCGTGACCTCGTAGTCGGCTCGGAGATCGAGTTCACCGACCGCGGGACGCACGAGCTCAAGGGCGTGCCCGGGACTTGGTCGCTGTCCGAGGTCGTCAGCGCGCCATAGCCGAACCGGTCCGGGAGGTCGTGCGAATCACGCGCGACCCCCGATCGAAAGGAGCCGCATCTCCTATGCGCACTCTGATCATCGCCATGTGCGGCGTCGCGCTGACGGCCGCCGTGCTCGTTCTCCGCGGGCCTTCCCCCGAAGCGGGCACGGCGTCGAGCCATCGCGAGGCGCCGCTGATCGCCGAGGATCCGTCGGCAGACACGACGGACCTCTACGCGTTCAGAAGCCCCGACGCGCCGAGCTACCTCACGGTGATCGCGAACTGGATCCCCGCCGAGGACACGGCCGCGGGGCCGAACTGGTACCGCTTCTCGGAGCAGGCCCGGTACAGCATCAAGGTCGACCGGAACGGCGACGCGAAGCCCGATGTGACCTACCGCTTCCGGTTCAAGAACCGGGAGGACTCGCTGTTCCTCGGCAATACCGTGCAGGACTACACGGTCACACGTGTCCGGCACGGCAACGAGGAGGTCATCGCACGCGGCGTCACGCCGCCGAACAACATCGGTCCGCGCTCAACGCCGAACTACCGGCAGCTGGCCGAGAACGCGGTCACGAACCTCGCGGGAGGCGGCAAGGTCTTCGCCGGCCAGCGTGAGGACGCGTTCTTCGCCGACATCGGCGCGATCTTCGATCTCGTCGCAATCCGGAAGGGCGTCGGCAACGAAGGCGGCGGGAAGGACTTCTTCGCTGGCTACGCCGTCCACGGGATCGCGCTGCAAGTCCCGATCGAGCAGCTCGACGACGCCGACCACACCGTCGGTGTCTGGGCGACGACCGAGCGGCCGCGGATCAAGATCCGCAAGTACCGCCGCAACGGCATTCGCCGCTTCCAACAGGAGCGCCAGTGGGTGCAGGTCTCGCGCCTCGGCAACCCGCTGATCAACGAGGTGGTCATCCCGACCAAGCTCAAGGATCGTTGGAACCGCCTGAGCCCGGATCAGGATGCCCAGTTCGAGCAGTACTACCGCCAGCCGATCCTCGCAGCGGTGATCAACCAGCTGTACAGCCTCGGCGTCCCGGAGACGAACCGTGACGACCTCGTGGCGGTGCTGCTGACCGGCGTGCCCGGGCTGAATTTCACGGGCCCGAAGCTCGCCGACATGCTCCGGGTGAACCTCTCGATCGCGCCGACGGCGACGCCGCACCGTCTGGGCGTCTTCGGCGGCGACACGGCCGGCTTCCCAAACGGGCGCCGGCTCGAGGACGACGTTGTCGACATCGCCGAACGGGCGGTGGCCGGAAAGCTCAAGGGCCACCCCGCCGGTGACCTGCTCGGCGACGGCGTCGACGGGAACGACGTCGCGAACCTGAGCGCGTTCCCGTACGAGAACGACCCGCCGAGCGGGTTCGACAACGCGAAGGGCCAGCAGAAGCCATGAGGCGGCGGGCTCTGCTCGCAGGAGTGGTGGTGGCGATTGCCGCCACCACGCTGCTCGCCGGTGGCACCTTGCGCGGCGAGGAGGAAGGCATCGCGGCCCCGACGGCCCGGCAGCTCGTCCGCGCGGGGCTGGGGGAGCAGCAGCGTGCCCGGCGGACCGGTGAGCCGTCCCACTACACCCGCTCGGAGCGCGCGCTCCGGCAGGCGCTCGCCGTTGATCCCAACGACGTCCACGCGCTGGTCGGTCTCGCGTCACTGGCGAACACCCGGCATCACTTCCGCGAAGGACTCGCCCTTGCGAGACGCGTCCGGTACCTGGCACCGGACCTGGCCCTTGTGTACGGCGTGATGGGCGACGCGCTGGTCGAGCTCGGCCGCTACGAGGCCGGCTTTCGCGCCTACGACCGCATGGTCGAGCTGAAGCCGAGCATCGCCGCGTACGCGCGGGTCGCGCAGGCGCAGTCGCTGATCGGCGACGCGGCGGCAGCCCGGCAAACGCTGGAGCTCGCGCTCGACTCCGCAGTGGACGCCGAGACGCGCGCCTGGGCGTATGTCGAGCTCGGACGGCTGGATCGCGGCGAGCTGCGTTTCGATGCCGCGGCAAGGCAGTTCCGGAAAGCCCTCGCGGTCTCGCCGGCCAATCCGCTGGCCTTCGAGGCGCTCGCCGAGACGGAGGCTGCACGCGGAGACCTGATGGGCGCGATCGCGCTCCAGCGGCGCGCGGCCTCACGCCGCTTCTCGCCCGAGTTCAACGCGTCGCTGGGTGATCTTCTCATCGTGGACGGCAATCGCACAGCGGCGAACCGGGCTTTCGCCCGGGCCGGGGAGCAGGAGCGGCTGCTCGCCGAAAACGGCGTCGACACCGACCTCGACCGCGCGATGTTCAACCTGGAGCACGGGATCGACCTCGGTGGGTCACTCGAGCTGGCCCGCCGAGGCCATGCACGCCGACCGGGTGTGGAGGCGAACGAGGTGCTCTCGTGGGCGTTGATCCGGAACGGGCGCTGCAAGGAGGCGATCCCGTACTCGAACCACGCGCTTCGGTTCCCGGACGGACACCGCTACTTCCACCGCGGGATGATCGAGCGCTGTCTCGGCCGTGCGGCGGCGGCCCAACGGCTGTTCCGGACCGCGCTCGAGACCGACCCGAACTTCTCCCCGATCTGGGCAAGCTACGCCCGGAGGCAGTTGCGCTGAACGACATCCACGACCTCGCGGCGGCGTACGCCCTCGACGCTCTCGACCCGGAGGACCGTTGGACGTACGAGCGGCACCTCGACACGTGCGAGCGCTGTCGCGAGGACGTGGCCCGGTTGCGCGAGGGTGCGGCCTCGCTCGCCTACGCGGCGGGGGGGCCTGAGCCCCGGCCTGAGCTCCGTGATCGAATCCTCGAGGCGGCGCGCGAGGAGCGTCCTACCACCGTGATCCCGCTCCGCCGGCGGTGGTTGTTTCCGATGACGGCGGTCGCCGCTGCCGCGGCGGCGGCAATCGCAGTCGGCCTCGGCCTCTGGGCGAACTCGCTCCGCGACCAGGTCGACCGGCAAAGGGTCGTCGCGATGGAGGGCGGCGGGCGACTCGTCGTCTCCGGTCAGGAAGCCGCGATCGTGGCGTGTGTCGCGCAAGCGCCACCGGACAAGACGTACGAGGCCTGGGTGATCAGAGATCGGGTCCCGCGTCCGGCCGGCCTTTTCCGAGGCGGCTGCGGCACCGTCGAGCTGACCCGGCCGGTGGAGACCGGTGACACCGTCGCGGTCACGCTTGAAGCCGCAGGCGGTACCGAAGTCCCCAGGGGCCAGATTCTGATGAGCGCCGATGTCTGAGTACGCGCTGGCTTTGGCGCCTCTCGCGCGCCGGCGGCGCGTGAGCGAGCTGTCCGACGCGCAGCTGCTCGAAGCGATCGCGGCGGGCGACGAAAGGGCGCTCGGTGCGCTCTACGACCGCTTCGGCAGGGTCGCCTTCGGCGTCGCGCTTCGCGTCCTCCGTGACCGAGCACTCGCCGAGGACGCGGTGCAGGAGGCATTCCTCGCGATCTGGCGCTCGGCGGCGCGGTATCGGCAGGAGCGGGCGAAGCCTTCCACGTGGGTGCTCACGCTCGTCCACCGCCGGGCGGTCGACCTCGTCAGGCGGGAGGACCGGCGGCGGGCCGACCCGCTCGACGAACCGGCGGAGGACGCCGGTGACGAGGTGCCTGACGAGGTCGACCTCCGCGAGCGGCGCGCCGCGGTTCAAGCGGCGCTGCAGCAGCTCCCGGACGACCAGCGGCAGGCGCTCGAGCTCGCGTACTACGGCGGCTACACCCAGTCCGAGCTCGCGGAGCGGCTCGGCGTCCCGCTGGGAACGATCAAGAGCCGCATGTTCGCCGGGCTGACGCGCTTACGCGAGCTCGTCCCGCCGGAATGAAGAGGGCGGCCGAGAGGGCCGCCCTTTCGTTGTCGGGGTTGGGGGGGAAGCTACTTCTGCTTGGACTTGCCCTCGATCGCCGAGCGCTCGCCGCCGCCCACCTGGATCCGGCGCGGCTTCGGCGTCTCGGGCTTTGCGACGTTGATCTCGAGCACGCCGTCCCGGTAGTCGGCCTTGACGTCGTCCTCGGTCACCCCCTGCGGCAGCCCGACGGTGCGCGAGAAGCTGCCGAAGCGCCGCTCGAAGCGGTAGAAGCCGTCGTTTCGGACCTCGCCGGCCCGCCCGCGCTCGCCGCTGATCGTCAAAGCGCCGTCGTCGAACTCGACCGAGATCTTGTCCTCGGGGATCCCGGGGAGGTCGAACGCGTAGACGAGCTCGTTCTCGGTCTCCCAGACGTCGACTGCCGGCACCCAGGTGCGCCCGGTCGTCTCGCCGTTGGCCTGGCCGAGGAGGGCGCTCATCAGCGGGCCCATGTCGTTCTGCAGGGCAGCGATCTCGCGGAACGGCTCCCAGCGAACCAATGTTGCCATCGTGTCTTTCCTCCTGTGAATCGAGCCTGTTGACTACATGGGCATGATAAAACTTGAGTGTGATGCTGTCAATTCCCTCAAAGACAGCACCGCGCCGTGATCGAGGTCGCTGAGAGCGCGAAGACCGCAGCCGTGGACGTCCTGTACGGTCCACGATCCGCCGTGTGGGACCAGGCTGAGAATCGGCTCCATGCCCAGAAAGCGCTGATGGCGACCATCCGCTAGGTCAGGGCGCCGCCTGTTCCCGATCAAGGACAACGTCCCGACGCGGTCGTTCCCGATCATGACCGCGGCGCTGATCGCAATCAACGTGGCCGTCTGGCTCTTCTACGAGCTGCCCGACCTCGATCACGCCGTGAATCAGCTGGCGTACCACCCGTGCGAGCTCGAGAACTCGTGTCCGACCGTCGGGGAGGACTGGCATGTCACCGCCCTGACGTCCATGTTCATGCACGGCAGCTGGCTCCACTTGATCGGCAACATGCTCTTCCTCTGGATCTTCGGCAACAACGTCGAGGACATCCTCGGCCGCATCGGTTACATCGTCTTCTACTTGCTCGCCGGCTATGCCGCGACCGCATTGCAGACGATCGTGACGCTGGAGACGTCGCCCGGCAGCGCCGACATTCCGAACCTGGGCGCGTCCGGTGCGATCTCGGGCGTCCTCGGCGCCTCCGGGGCGATCTCGGGCGTGCTCGGCGCGTACCTCATCTTCCTTCCGCATGCGTCGGTGCTGACGGTGATCATCCTCGGCTTCATCTTCTTCCTGCGCGAGATCCCCGCGGTCTTCTTCCTCGGCGTGTACCTCTTCTTCCAGCTCTGGCAGGCCGGCTTCCAGTTCACGCATCCGCCTGAGG
>JBOHAU010000141.1:0-7214 GCA_050698015.1 Gaiellaceae bacterium | reverse complement strand
ATCGCCATCCGGTTGGCGGCGCTCGCCTGGTACTTCACGCTCGCCGAGCGCGTCTCCGAGGGGCGTCGCTTCGTCGAGCTCGCGCTCGCCGCGGCCGCCGAAGACACCCCCGTCGAGGTGCGGCTCGAGGTGGCGACTTTCATCTGCTACCTCCAGACGGAGGAGCTCGATCTCGACGGGGCGATCGAGACAGCCGAGGGGGCGCTGGCGCTCGTCCCCAAGGGTGGAAGACCGCCGCAGTCGAGCTTGTTGCAGGCGGTCCTGGCCCTCGCACTGGCGGAATCCGGTAAGGACGAGCTGGCGGCCGCGCTGGCGGAGGAGGCGTACGCCGGAGTCGAGGCTACGGGAGACGGTTGGACCATCGCGGCGGCAAGCCTCCTCCGGGCCCAGATCGCCGCTCCCAGGGGAGACGTCTCCACCGTCGCCGCCATGGCGGCGCAGGCCCACCGTCATGCCGTCGCGATCGGGTTCGACGCGTTTCAGGTTCCCGCCATGATGCTCGAGGCGTGGGTCGCCGAACGGCGGAACGACGGGAAGGCCGCTGCGGACGCCTACCGGCAGGCCCTGCGGCTCGCCGGACGAGCAGGGTTCCGGGATCACAGCTCCTTCGCCCTCACGGGACTCGGCGCGAACGCACTCGCGAGTGGAGAGCAGCACCACGCCGAAACGCTCGCGCGGCGAGCGCTCGCCGTCGCCGAGGCGGCACGGGCATCATGGGCCGCCGCACACGCGCGCGTCCTGCTCGGCCGCGTCTTGGCGCTGACGGGGGACCGGGACAGCGCCGAAAGGCTGTATCGGAGCGTCGTCGAGTGGTCGGAGCGGAAGCGGCCGCACCAGGCTCGCGAGACGCTCCCTCTCGCGCTCGCCGGCAGTCCGGGCGCGGCGGCTCTGGCCGGCCTCGCCGAGCTCGCCGACGCTCGGGGCGAGCACGCGCTCGCGGACGAGCTCCGCGAGCGCGCTGCGGTCCGCGCGGAGCTCGACGGCGCGCCGCTCGAGCGCGTTGCTGAGCAAGCCGTGGCGCCGTAACCGGCCGGCCGGCGGCTCGAAGAACGGTGGCAGCGAGGGCGCCGCGCGTGGCAGCGGCCTGGCAGCGCGCCGCGACAATCTGGTCGCGAATCCAACCCGGGACAGGAGGTGCCCGTGCCCACGATGGCGAAGGAGGGGAAGCTGGCGGAGATCCGTCAGCGAATCTACGACCTGGAGGCGCGGGCCAGCAGCGGCCCGCCGGAGATGCAAGAGCGGCTCCGGCGCCGATTGGACGCATTGCTGGACGATGCCGAGGCCGCCGACGCCGCCATCGACGAGAGGACCGTCTTGGCCGAGGAGAAGCTCTTCGACCTCGAGGCTCGCGTCGACAGCACCGCGAAGCGCGTTTCCGCGGAGCTGTCCGGCGACAAGGAGTCGTTCGAACACGCAGTGGAGGAGGAGCTCGACGGTTGGAATGCCGCCATCGAGCGGTTGCAGGCCCGGGCCGCGGTGAAGGCCACTAGCGCGCGCGACCAGGCCGAGACCTCGGTCGCCGAGCTCAGGCAGGCGCGCATTCAGGCCGCCGAGCGCCTCGCCGAGGCCCGCTCGTCCACGGGTGGGGCGTGGGAGGAGCAGAAGAAGCGCGTGACCGCAGCACTCGACGACCTCGAGCAGAGGGCCCGCGAGGCGGCGGCGAAGTTCAAATGAGGAGGAGACGATGACTGACGAAGCCGCAAAATCGGACTGGCCGACACTCGAGTCGGTAGTCGAGGAGGGCGAGCGGACGTTCTCGCGCATCTGGAAGTTCATCGCGGCCGAGGGCGTCCTCGCGATCGCGTTCGGCACGGTGCTGATCATCTGGCCCGACATCGGCCTGAGCGCACTCGTCTGGATCATCGGGGTCTACGCGCTCGTCCGCGGCGTAGTGACCGGCGTTGGCGCGTTGATGACGGCCGTCGCCCCGCGTGAACGACGCTGGCTGTTCGTACAGGCGGCCGTCGCGACGGCGTTCGGTATCGCGGTACTCGTTTGGCCCGACATCTCCGCGAAGGCGCTCCTGTACGTGGTCGCCGGCTACGCGATTGCCGTCGGGGTGCTCTTGATGGCCTCCGCGCTGTATCTGCCGCTGAGCGGCGGGCGGAGGCTGCTTCTCGCCCTGAGCGGAATGATCTTCGTTGCGTACGGCGCGGTGATGTTCATCGAGCCCGGCGAGGGCGCTCTCGCCCAGATCGCGCTCATCGCGTCGTTCATGATCGTGACCGGGGCGACGATGATCGGGTTCGCGCTCGAGCTGCGTGAAGTGGCCGAGAAAGCCAAGCACAAGCTCGAACGCCCGGCGAAGACCCCGACGACGAAGCCTGTCGCCCACGGCTAGCGGACCCGCGGAGATGAACACGGCCGATCCGCTCACCGCCACAGTCGTCGCGGCATCCGTCGCGGTGCTGATGGTGTATGCCGGGATCGGCAAGCGCATGCTCGTTTGGAGGGTCGCCGCCGAACGTCGGCGGCGCCGGCGGCGACCCGCTGACTGGCGACGGAGGTAAGCGGATGTGTTCCTGCAAACCGGAGCCGGCTCTGAGTTTGTCCGCCCGGCGCGCGCGGGGCTGACGGAAGGCGCGCCCCGCCAGGCGGCTGTCCCACGGCCAGGCGTCCGCTGGCGGTGGCTAATCGCAGCGTCTACCGCGAGTGTCTACTCGATCGGGAACCAGCTGCTGACGACCGTCTGGGACAAAGAGGCGTCGAGCGGCGGGCGGGCGTCGTGATGGCGGCGGCGCAGTCTGAACCGCACCAAACGCCGGCCAACATGCCGGTGACACTTCTGCGGACAGACGACGCCTCGGCTCGCGACGCAGGGGATGTCGCGGGCGCGCTCGGAACCGACGTCGACCGCGGGCTGAGCGAAGGGGAGGCCGCCGCGCGCTTGCGGCAGTTCGGCCCGAACCGGCTCGACGCCGCCGAGTCGGTCCCAGCGTGGCGCAAGTTCCTCGGCCACTTCGCCGACCCACTCATCTACCTGCTGCTCGCGGCGGCTGCGGCCGCCCTCGTCGTGTGGATTCTGGAAGGCCGAGAGGGACTGCCGGTCGACGCGATCGTGATCGCGGCGATCGTGGTCGCCAACGCCGTGCTCGGCTACGTGCAGGAGGCGCGCGCCGAGCAAGCGGTCGCGGCGCTGCAGCGGATGGCTGCCCCGACGGCGGCGGTCGTGCGCGCCGGGGCCATTGAGCGGGTCCCTGCGGCCGACGTCGTCCCGGGCGACATCCTCGTTCTCGCGGAGGGTGACAAGGTCGCCGCGGACGGGCGGCTCGTGGAGGCCGCCGCGTTGACGGTGGCCGAGGCATCGCTGACGGGCGAGAGCGAGCCTGTGCTGAAGGAGATCGCTCCCCTCGCCGGTCCGGTCGCCCTGGGCGATCGGGTGAACATGGTGTTCGGTGCGACAGCCGTCACGCGCGGCAGCGGCCGAGCCGTCGTCACCGCCACCGGAATGGCAACCGAGATGGGGAGGGTGGCGCATCTGCTCGGCCGAACGAAGGAGCCGACGACTCCGCTTCGACGCGAGGTGCAGCGGATCGGCCGTGCGCTCTCAGTCGCCGTCGTTGTGATCGCGGCCGTCGTCGTCACGGCCATCCTCTTGACGAGCGACATCGAGACGAGCGCTGACCTGGTCTCGGTTCTGCTCCTCGGCGTCTCGCTGGCGGTTGCCGCCGTGCCGGAGGGGCTGCCCGCCGTGCTCTCGGTCGTCCTCGCGCTTGGAGCCCAGCAGATGGCGAAGAAGAAGGCGATCGTCAAGAACCTCTCTTCCGTCGAGACGCTCGGGTCGGCCTCGGCCATCTGCTCGGACAAGACCGGGACGCTGACGCGGAACGAGATGACGATCGTGAAGGTCGTCACCGGATCGGGCGAGGTCGACCTCACGGGAAGCGGCTACCGGCCCGACGGTGAGCTCCGCGTCGACGGGCGCCCGCTCGACGACCCGACCGTGCTCGACGAGGTGCGCGCGGTGCTGCTCGCCGGCAGCCTCGCCGGCAACGCGGTCCTCGAGGAGCGCGAAGGCGAGTGGCAGGTGCGGGGCGACCCGACCGACGCCTCGTTCCTCGTCGCCGAGGCAAAGCTGCCAGGGCTGCGCGAGGAGCACGAGGCGCGGTTCAAGCGCCGCGGGGAGGTCCCGTTCACGTACGAGCGGAGGCTGATGAGCACCCTCGAGGAAGACCTCGCGGGAGAGCTCGGCACCGCGGTGGTCACCAAAGGAGCGCCGGAAGCGCTGCTCGCGCGCTGCGCGAGCGAACGGGTCGTCGGAGAGGTGCGTCCGCTTTCCGAGGCCCGCCGGGAGGAGCTCCTCGCGGCCGTCGTGCGCCTTGCCGACGAGGCGCTGCGCCCGCTCGCCGTCGCCTACAGGCCGCTTCCCGCGGGCCGCGTCGGAGAGGTCGACGAGTCACTCGAACGAGAGCTCGTCTTCTTGGGTCTCGTCGGGATGATCGACCCACCCAGGTCCGAGGCGCGGGCGGCAATCACCGAATGCGCGGGCGCCGGCATCCGCGTGCTCATGATCACGGGCGACCACGAGCGGATGGCCGCACGGATCGCAACGGACCTCGACATCGCCGAGCGCGGTGCGCGAGTCGTGACCGGGGCAGAGCTCGACGGAGCAAGCCGGGACGCCCGCGAGGAGGCGGTCCTCGGCTCGTCGGTCTTCGCGCGCGTCGCGCCCGAGGACAAGCTCGCGATCGTCGATGCGCTTCAGGCGAACCAGCAGGTCGTCGCCATGACCGGCGACGGCGTCAACGACGCGCCGGCGCTGAAGGCTGCGGACATCGGCGTCGCGATGGGCGTGACCGGCACCGACGTGGCGAAGGAAGCGGCGGACATGATCCTCGTCGACGACAACTTCGCCACGATCGTCGCCGCGGTCCGCGTTGGTCGCGGGATCTTTGCGAACATCGAGAAGTTCCTCCGGTTCCTGCTCTCCTCCAACATGGGCGAGGTCCTGACCGTGTTCTTCGGCGTCCTCCTCGCAACGCAGCTGGGACTGGACGAGGCGGGTGTGACGGTCGCGGCTCCGTTGCTCGCAACGCAGATCTTGTGGATCAACCTGCTGACGGACAGTGGGCCGGCGCTCGCGCTCGGCGTCGATCCCCCGCCCGACGATGTCATGCGCCGCCCGCCGCGGCGCCTCAGCGACCACGTCATCGACGGCGAGATGTGGCTGACTATCGTCGTCACCGGCGTCGTGATGGCGGTCGTCTCGCTCCTCGCGCTCGACCTCCGGCTCGCGGGCGGCTTCGTCGGCGGCTCGGGCGGCATCGACGAGGCGCGGACTATGGCGTTCACGACGCTGGTGCTCGCCCAGCTCTTCAACTGCTTCAACGCCCGCTCCGAGCGAGCGAGCGCCTTTCACGGCCTCTTCACGAACCGCTGGCTGTGGGCGGCGATCGCGCTGTCGGCCGTGCTCCAAGTGGCCGTCGTGCAGCTCGAGTTCCTGAACGACGCGTTCGGAACGACACCGCTCTCCCTCGAGGAGTGGCTCATCTGCACCGGGCTCGCCAGCATGGTGCTGTGGACGAGCGAGCTGCGGAAGCTGGTCGCGAACGTGTGGAGGTTCAGCAGACGACGAGCACGTTACACGGCGGCTCGACGACGAGCTCCCCGCTGACCCAGCCGAAGAGAAGCCGCTCGATCAGGCGACGGTGCCGACGAAACGAGCAGGTCGGCGCGCGTCTGGCCGGCCGCGTCGACGATCGCGTCGGCCGGGTGCCCGATCGGTTCGCGCCGTGGCCCTTCCAAAACCGCTGCCACGCGACGTCCGGTCGCTGCCAAGGAGTTAGCGTTCGCGTAATGGCGGGGAGCGCTCGTGCAGCTGGAGACGTGGTCGTCTACGTCGAGATTCCAGCGGGCTCGCGCAACAAGTACGAGCTGGACAAGGCAACAGGCGCGATCTTCCTCGACCGACGCCTGTTCACGTCGACGAGCTACCCCGCCGACTACGGCTTTATCGAAGGCACGCTCGGCGGCGACGGCGACCCGCTCGACGCGCTTGTCCTCGCCGGCGATCCGACCTTCCCCGGCTGCCGGATCCGGGCGCGGGCGATCGGCTTGTTTCGGATGACGGACGAGAAAGGGCCGGACGAGAAGATCATCTGCGTCTCCGCACGTGATCCATTTTGGGCCAAGTACCGGGAGCTCGACGAGCTGGACGAAAACCTGCGGAACGAGATCGACCACTTCTTCCGCGTGTACAAGGAGCTCGAGACGAACAAGGTGGATACGTCGGGGTTCGGCGCTCGCGCGGAGGCCGAGCAGGTCATCGCTGAAGCACGCGCCCGCCGCCCGTAGCGCCTGCTCTTCCCGGCGCTCGGCTGCGCGGGCAAAGCCTTAGGTGGCGAGTGCGCGCTCCGGAGTGTCGGTGACGGCGACGCGGTACGTCTCCCGTCCCGGCGGCGATCGATAGACGGCCGTGAACCTTCGGATCTGCTCGTCGAAGCTGCTGCGGCCACCGGCGATGCCGGCTTCGGCTGCGTTCTCGGTCTCCCAGAGACTGATGACGAGCGCCATCCCCTCGTCTGAGAGAAGCAGGTAGCAACCGCCGTAACCGTCCTGCTTGCGAAACGCCGGGACTACGGCCTCCCGGAAGACGGCGACGGCATCGTCCGTGCTCGTACGGACGGTGTCGACTTCACCCAGTGCGACCCGGGCGATCAACTCCTCCACCTCCTCCTGTCGGGCGTAGCGGGTGCCACTGCGCTCTGGCGAAAGGATGCGCCCAGCTCCTGCCAGGGGGCTGCCACTTGCCTCCCGGTCGCTGCCGCGGCTCGCAGCGAGCGGCAGCGGGTGCGGCAGTGCGCCGCAGCGGCGCAGACCGGCGGCCTGGGGCCCTCGCCTGATCATGCTCGGGCAGCGGCACGGCATCGCCGACGCCAACGGCCGCTCCTCGAGGCCGCTTCACACGCTGCCGCGGTCGCCGCCACTCCACCGTGCTTACCGCTTCACCCGCGAGGCGAAGCGGCGGCAGCCGGCTGGCAGCGGTCTGGCAGTCGCATGCCGCACGCTCGACATCCATGACCAGGGCAAGTGCCTCCCTCGAGGCAGCGGTCTGAAAGGAGAGAGCGATGGCTGGCGATCACGATTCCGTGCAGACGCCTCCGCCTGCCGCGCCCGCCTCCGGGCCGGCCGCCGAGCAGCCCGCCGGAGAGGCTCCATCGCCCAAACGGAGGTGGTTTCCGAGCGCGTTCACGGTGATCGTGATCGTGCTGTTC
>JBOHAU010000140.1:0-17531 GCA_050698015.1 Gaiellaceae bacterium | reverse complement strand
GGCTGGGGGAGGGGGGAAGGAGAAAGAGGCTGCGGGGTCGCTACGGGCGTCCTGAAGGGCGTCCTGACGACGACGCGCTTGACGACGACGCGAGACTTCGGCGGCGGCGTTTTCCGCGTGACAGGCGCGAGTTCGAGCGTCGGCGAGACGCGAACCACAGGCTCCTGCGTCGGGCGGGCGGCCAGCGGGGAGCGCACCGGCGGAATCGACTCCTGGTGCGCGACGACCTGGCCGGGGACGTTCACGAGCCCGGCTAGCGCCGTCCCGAGCAGAAGGCCCGTCAAAACGTGAATGAAAGTCGGCCTCATGCTCCTCCCCTCAACCGCCGACAACCTTTTCAAAGGGTGTATCGGAAGCAACCCGGGATGTCTTGAGGGGAACTGCAAATGGGGAGTTTCAAGCTCAAACTCGTCGTCTACTTCTCGGTGATCTCGCTGCTGCCGTTTGCGGCTGCTTTCAGCGGTTTGGAGGCCGTGACCGACCGAAACGAGACGCGCCGGGTCGACGGCATGCTGGAGACCGGCGTCCGCGCCGGGCTCGCGCACTACACCGACGAGGCCGCCGCGGCCCAGCAGAGAGCTACGCGGCTGGCCCGCGACGCGGCGTTCCAGCGCGCTCTCGCCCAGGGCGACCGGCGCACGCTGGCAGGGCTCGTCGGGCGTGAAGAGAATCTCCGGCTCGAGGCGCCTCGGGGGCTTCGGATTGGCGAGATTACGCCGCCCGCAGTCGAGCGCGCAGTCACCATCAGCGGGCGCCGTGGACGCCTTGGACGGGTCGTCGCCGGCGTCACCATCGACCGACGCCTGGCCGAACGCGTCCGCCGTAGCGCGGGCATCGACCGTGGCGGGCAGGTGGCGTTCGTTCGTGCCGGCCGGATCACGGCGGGCACCGGCTCGCTCGCCGGTCCTCTCAGGACGCCGACCGATCCGGACAAGGTGACCCTCGCGGGCCGCGAGTTCCGTGCGCTCGCGTCGGAACCCCTTCCCGAGCATCCAGACCTGCGTTTGCTCGTTCTCGCTCCGCAGGCCCGGATCGACGAGTCCACCGACTGGGTGCAGTCGCGGATCTTCCTCGCGATGCTCGTCGTCCTGGCCCTGATCGCCGCAGTCGCCTATCTCGAGGGGCGCTCGATCGTCCGGAGCCTCGGGCAAGTCGCCGACGCGGCGCGCGGAATCGCGCGCGGTCGGCTCGGCGATCGCGTCGGCATTCGCGGTCGTGATGAGTTCGCGTCGCTCGGCCACGCCTTCAACGAGATGGCAGACCAGCTCGAAGCCCGCCTGCACGAGCTCGAGGAAGAGCGGCGCCGCGTACGGGAGACGACGCTTCGCTTCGGAGAGGCCCTCGCCGCGACCCACGACATCGACCAGCTGCTGCGCGTGATCGTCGAGTCTGCGGTCGAGTCGACCGGCGCCTCGATGGGGCAGCTCGTCCACGACGGCCGGGTGCTGATCGAGATCGGCGACGAGCTCGGGCCCTCCCAGCTCGACTTTCCGCTTTCGGCGGGGCGCGAGACGTTCGGCTCACTCCGGCTGTACGGCCACGACTTCACCGCCGAGCAGCGCGAGAGCGCGGGCTGGCTGGTGGGTCACGCGGTAATCGCGCTTGCCAACGCCCAGCGCCACCGGACCGTCGAGCAGCAGGCGCTCGTCGACGGGCTCACGGGTCTCGCGAACCGACGGCTCTGCACAGCCGCGCTCGAGAAGGAGCTTGCACGCGCGGAGCGCTTCGGCGAGTCGCTTGCGCTCGTGCTGACGGACATCGACAACTTCAAGGACATCAACGACCGGTGGGGCCACCCCACAGGCGACGAGGTCCTCAAGGCGTTCGCTGAGACGCTGGAGGCCAGCGTGCGCGAGATCGACCTTGCCGGCCGCTGGGGCGGGGAGGAGTTCGCGCTCCTGCTTCCGGGCACCGACTTGCAGGGCGGGCACGATCTGGCGGAGCGCGTCCGCCGGAAGCTCGTGCGCAGAAAGTTCATCGCACCGGACGGCGAGCGCATTCGCGTCACCGCGAGTTTCGGGGTTGCCGCCTTCCCGGAGGCGGCAACCCAGGACCGGCTCGTTGCGGCGTCCGACGGCGCGCTCTACGAGGCCAAGCGGTCGGGGAAGAACCGCGTCGCCGCCGCCGAGTCGTTCGCCGCCAGATCGCATGGATAAGCTCCCGGAGGCTCGGCTAGCCATCAAGCCCGTTACAATCGGCCGCCGTGCCGAGTTCCACACCGCGCCCAAGGAGACAATGACCGTAGAGACTCCATCACTGTTCGCAAGCGTCATCCAGGACCACCTCGAGCTGAAGCGCCGCAACGCCGAGCTCGAGTCCGACATGCCGATCGACGGCTACCGTATCGAGGATCCCTTCGAGAACCACCCGCTCTTCAAGACCGAGGAGCAGGCTCGCGTCGAGGACACGCTCGACGGGCATCCCGGTGTGACCGCCGCCGAGAACGGCACGCCCGACGACGAGACGGCGCCCGAGGAAGGTCTCTGGGGCCGCTCTCGGGACTTCGACTGGGGCGACTGAGCTCAGTCTTCGACCCAGAGTTTCGGCACCCGAGAACGGGGTAGGCTCCCCCGAAGTTCAGAAGACCGAGAAAAGGGAGAGCCGCCATGAGAAAACTGCTTGGCCTCGTAGGGCTCGGGGCCGCACTCACGTATTTCTTCGATCCGCAGCAGGGCCGCGGTCGGCGCGCCCAGGCACGCGACCGCATCGCCGCCTTCTTCCGCAGCCGCGTCCGGCAGGGCGAGCGGATCAGCCGTGCCGCGTCAGCCGAGGCCGAGGGGCTCGTCCAGAAGGCAAAGCACCTCCAGGAGGAGCCGAAGCCGCAGCCCGATGACGTCACCCTCACCCGGAAGGTCGAGACCGAGATCTTCCGCGACGCCGAAATCCCGAAGGGCCAGATCAACGTCAACGCCGAGAACGGAAAGGTCTACCTCCGCGGAGAGGTCGGCAAGCCGGAGTTGATCAAGGATCTCGAGAAGCGGGCCCGGAAGGTTCAGGGTGTCCAGGACGTGGAGAACCTGCTCCACCTTCCCGGCAGCGAGGCTCCGACCAAGAGTTAGCGGTCTGAGTCCTGGAGTCGCCGCCAGAGCGGCAGGCCCCACCAAAACCAGATGAAGACACCCGCGACCGCGGCGGTCAATGAGGCCGCCGCGGTCGCGTGGAAGACCAGGTCGGTGACGAGGAAGGTCGCGCAGACGAGGGCGGCCGTCAGGAAGACCATCCCGCCGATCGACAACCGGTTGGCGGTCGTGAGCATCTGCTCCTTGTCGTGCTGACGCCATCGGAGCCGGTGGTAGGCCGACGGGGCGATCAGGAGTGCGGTGGCAATCGTGGTGAGGAGGAAGGTCGCAACGAAGACCTGACGCTGGCCGTTCGTGATCCGCGTGAACTGGTTCGTGAATGGGACGGTCAGCAGGAATGCGAACAGCACCTGCACCCCCGGCAGCACGACTCGGAGCTCGTTCAGAAGCTCGATCAGCTCGCGATCGAGGCGATCGCTCTCGTCCTGGCCCTGGCTCACCGGCGCGTCTGAATCGACACTAGCCCTGGTGCCGCGACGTGGTCGACCTGGAGCGTCGTGTGAGCGATGCCGTACTCGTGCAGGAGGAGCTCCTCGAGCTCGCGCCGCCGAGCGTGGCAATCGTCGCCCCGTTCGACCAGAACGTGGGCGGAGAGCGCTGGGAAGCCGGAGGTGATCGTCCAGACGTGGAGGTCGTGGACCTCGACGACGCCGGGCGCCTCAGCCAGCCGCCGGCCGAGGGCACGTGCGTCGATGCCTCGCGGTGCGCCCTCGAGCAGGATGTGCACGGAGTCGCGGATCACGCTCCAGGAGCTTGCGATGACGAGGATCGCGATCAGCGCGGCGGCGAGGGGATCGGCGTAGCGCCAGGCGGTGACGAGCATCACGAGCGCTGCGACGAGCACGCCGGCCGAGCCGATCGCGTCGGCGAGCACGTGCCGAAGCGCGGCGCGCATGTTCAGGGTGTCGTGCCCGGCGCGGTGGAGGATCGCGGCTGCGGCGAGGTTGACAACGAGGCCGGCGACGGCGACGACCGCAACCCAGCCCGCAAGCACCTCCGGTGGATCGTCCAGGCGCCCCCAGGCCTCGACGAAGATCCAGATCGCGAGCGCCACGAGGATGACGCCGTTCGCGAGCGCCGCCAGGACCTCGGCGCGCTGGTAGCCGAAGCTCCGTTCGGGGGTGCTGGGTCGCCCGGCGAGCCAGACGGCGACGAGAGCCAGCGTCAGCGCGAGGTTGTCAGAGAGCATGTGGGCGGCGTCTGCCAGCAGGGCGAGGCTGCCAGTCAGCAGCCCGCCAACGACCTCGACGGCCGTGAAGGCGAGCGTGAGGGCCAGCACGACCCCCAGTACGCGTTGGTTTCGGGCTCTTACTGCGCTGAGATGGGCCACGGCCTGAGAATATGCGCCGTCATGGACGTGCGGGAGCTGATGAAGCTCGAGGTCGACCCGGCGGAGGTCCAGGCCGTCTACGAGCTCTGGAAGCAGCATTCGATCGCCGAGGACAACCGCGACATCGGAGGCCTGCTGGCGACGCTGACGGACGACTGCGTCTACGAGATCGTCGGAACGCCGGAGCGCTGGGAGGGGCACGAGGGTGCGACCCGCTTCTACTTGGGACTGCTCTCGGCCTTCCCTGACATCCATTTCGACCTGACTGACATCGTCGTCGGGCCGCAGGGCGTCGTCGAGGAGGCGCGGGTCACAGGGACACACGAACAGGAGTGGATCGACCTCGAGCCGAGCGGTAAGCGTGTGGAGTTCACCGTCGTGATCTTCTTCCCGTGGGACCGCGAGCGGCGGCTTTTCCGGGGCGAGAAGGTCTACGTCCACGCGGATGGTCTCCGTCTCTGACGAACCGCCAGTACTACCTCGCGCAGCAGCTGGCCTCTGAGCCCAACCCTCAAGGTGCCTCAAGGGGGTCTGACCCCGGTGAGGGTTGAGGGTGGTCGAGGGTTCGTCACAAAGTCGTGACGAAAGCTCAACCAGTCTCAACGGGGTCTGACCCCTCGAGGCTGGTTGAGGGTTGCTTGGCTAGGGGAAGCGGGGCGACCAGAGCGCGGAGAGCACGCCCGCGGCGAGAAGCAGGCCGCCCGCGACGGCGAGGAGGATGAACGTGACCTCGCTCTCGCCGGGCTCTCGGCCGAGGCTCGACCCCAGCTTCTCGTAGGTCTTCTCGAGGGCGTCGGCCGTGCGGGCCTCCGTGAACTCACCGCCGGTCGTCTCGGCGATGCCTCGCAGCGTCTCCGGATCCGGCGGCACCGGGATCACGCGCTCGCCGCCGAAGTTCGGCGAACCGGGATCGGGCCCACCCGGGCCGAACCCGAACCGCCCCGTGACCGTCCCTTCCGGCGTGCCGAGTGCGACTGTGTAGACGGGCACGCCGGCCTCCTTGGCCTGGTCTGCGCCTTCGAACGGGGCGAGGATGCCGCACGTCTGCGCGCCGTCGGAGAGGAAGAGGACCGACGCCAGGCCCTTCGTTTCCTCCGCCGGCGCCGCGCGCAAGGCGATCGTCTGCTGCACGTCCGAGAGGGAGTCCCGCACCAGCTGGACCGCCGCCGCCAGTGCGTCGCCGATCGCCGTTCCGCCGAACGACTGGAACTCTCCGATCTCGTTCACCGACTGCTCGACCAGCTCGTGGTCGGTCGTGGGCGGCGTCGCGACCTGCGCCTCGCCGGCGAAGAGGATCAGACCGATACGAAGCTTCTTGGGCGCGTGATCGAGGAAGTGGCGAACCGCTTCCTGCGCCGCGGCCAGCCGTGTCGGCTTCACGTCCTTCGCCTGCATCGACCTGGAGGTGTCGATCACGAGGATGACCATCGCGCGGTCCTTGGGGACCATACGGTCGACATGGGGCCGCGCAGAGGCCAGCGACAGCGCCACGAGCGCAGCGACGAAGACGGCGGGCGGCAAGACGCGCCGCCAGGCATTGCCGCCGGCAACTGCGGCAAGCACTTCCAGGTTGGTGAACCGGACGGCGTAGCGCATGCGGCGGCGGCGCTGCAGCCACCACACGAGCGCCACGAGCGCGGCCAGCAGCAACAGCGAGAGGAGCAGCAGCGGACGCTCGAACCTCATCGCACCCTCGAGCAGACGGCGTGTACCTGGACGACGGCGCGAACGCTACCGACCTCGGCGTCGCCCCGGGCCCGGACGAGCACGCGCTGACCGCTGACGGACCGCGTCCCGCCGACGAGCGCGACGACGCTCTCGGTCGGCGGCCTGCGGCCGGGGAAACCGAACGCGTGCGACGCGCCCACGAGCACCTCGCGACCGCGACAGCCGCTGGCCACGGTCCTCGCTCCGGGACGGACACGGGTCGTCTGCACCCGCCGGATCGTCGGATGCCCGGGCTTGAGGATCGCAGTTACCGCCGTCGGCACTCGTCCCCCTCCGCTGGCCGGCATGCAGCCGATGTACGGACGGAAGGTCGGAGCGCGTGCCGTGGCGCCGACGTAGCTCGCGACGAAGACGACGGAACGCGACGTCGTGATGCCCGGATTGACCGGGCTCCCGACCTCGCCGATGAAGGTGATGTCGATCCCGCGGTCCGACAATTCGGCGTCGAGCCCGCCGACAATGTGCCCGCGCGGGCAACGGAGCTGGTACTCGACCTGTGGCCTCGGGATGCTCGTGCCGACCGGAACGGAGACCCAAGGGCCCGCGACCGGAACGCAGACCATCAAGCCGTCACACTCGTCCGCGGCCTGTGCGGGGGCCGAACCGGCCATTAGGGCGCAGAGCCCAGCCAGGATCAGCAGCTTCTTCACGGCACCCTCCTGAACAAGAGCGCCGAGAGCGCGCCGCCGGCGATCAGGAACGCCGCCGCGCCGCCGGCGAAGTAGTCGCCGACCTCACGAGATTCCTTGCGCGTCCCGAGCCGCGACGCAAGGTCCTTGTAGACGCGCTCCAGACCCTCGGCGTCGGTGGCCGAGAAGAACTCGCCGCCGGAGAGGTCGGCGATCTGCCTGAGCGTGCCGGCGCTCGCCGGAACCCGGATGATCTGGCGAAAGCCGCCGGTGAGCGTCTCCTCGACGACTCCCTCCTGCGTCCCGACTAGGACGGTGTACACGGGCACCTTCAGCTGCTTGGCGCGCTGTGCGGCGGCTTGCGGCGCAACCGCTCCACCGTCGCGGGCGCCGTCGGAGATCAGCAGTACCGACCGCGGAGGGGCATTGCCGTCCTCGGTGCGCCTGTTTCGGCCGAGCTCCGCGGAGAGCACCACGGCGTCTCCGATCGCCGTCCCCTCACCGGGCCTGAGACCGTCGATGGCGGTCTGGACGAGCGCTCGATCTTCCGTCGGAGCGACCCCGACGACGGCGCGCGTCGCGAACGAGACGACGCCGACGCGGAACTTCTCCGGCACCCTTCCCAGAAACGCAGTCGCCGCTTTCTGGGCGGCGCCAAGCCTCGTCGGCTGAACGTCATTCGCTTTCATCGACCGAGAGACGTCGACGGCGAGAACGATCGTGGCCTCCTCGCGCTTGACACTGACCGTGGCATGCGGACGGGCGACGCCGAGGACGATGGCCGTCAGCCCGAGCAGGAGCAGGATCAAGGGAACGTGGCGTAGCCGCCCCGGTCTGCGGTCGATCACCGCCGGCAGCAGCGCCGGGTTCGCGTAGCCGGCGGCGTATGCGGTCCGTCTCCGCTCCCGCAGGACGTAGAGCACGATCAGCACCGGAACGACGAGCAGACCGACCAGTGCGATGGGCCAGTCGAAGGTCATGCGGCCTTCCTGCGCAGGAAGATGGCGAGCGTCCGGAGCCAGTCGCCCGACGTCGAGAGCACGAGATGGCGCACGCCGACCGCCGCGAGGTCGTGCGCGAAGTCCGAGCGTTCGGCGGCCGCCGCCGCGGCGAAGCGCTCGCGGAGCTTCCTGCTGCGGGTGTCGACGTGGAGCAGCCGTCCGGTTTCCGGGTCGACGAGCCACAGCGCGCCGACGTTCGAGAGCTCCTGCTCGCGGGGGTCGCGGATCTCGAGGGCGACGACGTCGTGCCGCCCGGCCAGCTCGAGCAAGGGCCGACGCCAGTCGCGCGGCCCGCGGAAGTCCGAGACGATCATGACAAGGCCCCGCTGGCGCGCCAGCGCGCCGGTACGGAGGACGGCTTCGCCCAGCGAGGTGGCGCCGCTCCGTGCCTCGTCGGGGTCGTCGCGGAGCGTCGTCAGCAGCCCGACGAGCCCCTGCCGCCCCTGCCGCGCGGGATGCACGCGCGGCTTCGGATCGCCGAAGGTGACGATGCCCAGCCTGTTCCCGCGTCTCGTTGCGAGATGCCCGATCGCGAGCGCTGCTCCCTCGGCGACGTCGGACTTGCGCCGATCGGCGGTGCCGAACTGCATCGACGCCGAGGTGTCGAGCACGAGCCAGGTGACGAGCACGCGCTCGGCGAGGTGGACGCGGACGTGCGGCTCGTTCGTCCGCGCGGTGACGTTCCAATCGATTCGTCGGACGTCGTCGCCGGGAATGTACGGCCGAACCTGCGCGAGCTCGGTGCCGTCGCCGTAGAGAGACGAGCGGTAGTCGCCGGCGAGCAGCCCCTCCATCCGGCGGCCGATCGTGATGTCGAGCGCCCGTAACAGGGCATCCGGCATCGGGCCCGGGCCCGGCCGGTCTGGTGTCGGAGCCCGCCGGAGCGCGTTCACGCGGCGCTGGCGCGGCTCAGATCGATCTGCGGGACCGGCACTTCGCCGATCACGCCGTCGAGGATCGAATCAGGGGTCACCTCCTCGGCCAGCGCCTGGTACGTGAGGACGAGGCGGTGGCGGAGCGCGTCCTTGGTGAGCGCCTGGAGATCCTCGGGGAGGACATATTCGCGGCCGCGGACGAGCGCCAGCGCCCGGGACGCTTGAACGAGGCTGATCGGTCCGCGCGGGCTCGCCCCATAGGCCACGTAGTCGGATGCCTGCCGCGTCGCGGTCGCGAGGTTGACGGCGTAGCTGACCAGCGCGGGATCGACATAGATCTCGAAGACCGCCCGCTGCAGCGACCTGAGCTCGTCCAGCGTCAGCGCCTCGCGTAGCTCCGGCGGCGGAACGAGCTGGCGCTCGACGATGGTCAGTTCCTCGTCGTGCTCGGGGTAGCCGATCAGGATCTTGAGCATGAAACGGTCGATCTGAGCCTCCGGCAGTGGATAGGTCCCTTCCGACTCGATCGGATTCTGGGTCGCCATCACGAGGAAGGGATCGGGTACGCCGAAGGTCTCATGGCCGATCGTGACCTGGCGCTCCTGCATCACCTCGAGCAGCGCCGACTGCACCTTCGCCGGGGCGCGGTTGATCTCGTCGGCGAGGAGGAAGTTGCAGAACACCGGTCCGAGCTCCGTCTCGAACGTGCCCTCCCCGGCGCGATAGATGCGCGTCCCGACCAGGTCGGAGGGCACGAGATCGGGTGTGAACTGCACACGCGAGAAGCTGCCGCCGAGCACGCCCGCGGTCGTCTTGATCGTCAGGGTCTTCGCCAGCCCCGGAACGCCCTCGATCAGCAGATGGCCCTGCGCCAGCAGGCAGACGAGCACACGCTCGAGCATGGCCTCCTGGCCGGCGATCACGCGGCGGATCTCGAACAGCGCCTGCTCGAGCCGCTCCTTCGCCTCGGCGGGAGTCGGGACGGGGAGGTCGGGATTCTGCTCGGACAACGCGGGCTCCTCTCGCTCGGTTCTCCTCTTCAGGAGAGCATGCGAACCTAAGTTTTCGCTGAGAGCCTCCCCGGGGCTTGCCGGGAGCCTACCGGCTAACCTTCCGCGACCCCAAGTGGCAACCGTCGAGGACATCCAGGCCGATCAACCACCTCGCCAAGCGCCTGAGGTCTTCCGCTATTACGAGCTGGCGAAGAAGCAGGAGTGGCAGGTGCGCGACATGCCGTGGGAGGAGCTGCCGCCGGTCCCGGAGAGCTCCGGCGCGAAGGGGAAGCAGGCGCGCCGGCAGGACATCTGGCGGTCCGTGATCACACAGCAGCTCCAGGCCGACTCATTGGCAGTGGAGATGGCCGCGCAGCTGCTCGAACTCGCCCGGCATCACGATGCCAAGCTCTACTACTCGACGATGGCTGCGGACGAGGCGCGCCACGTCGAGGCCTGGCTGCGCCTGATCGAGGCTGCCGGCGGGCCGACCGAGCGCGACCCGCACCTGGACAAGCTCGCGCAGATCTTCCTCGGCCTCGACGAGCTCGAGGAGAAGGTCTTCCTGATGCAGGTCTTCTTCGAGCGGATGATCATCCCGCGCTTCCGCCTCATCGCCCGCGCCTCACGCGGGACAGTGTTGGAGGACCTCTGCAACCGCCTCACGATCGACGACGGGATCCACCACGGTTCCGGGATGGCCTACGAGAAGGTCCTGCTCCGAGACGCCTCGAAGAAGACGAAGGACAAGATGATCAAGGGAGCGAGCCAGATGCTCCCGATCTTCGCCCAGCACGTCATGTGGCGCCCGAAGGCGCGGGACTTCGTCAGCACCTCGATGCGCTCGCGCGACGTCGCGCGGGTCCGGCGCGAGATCGAGGATGGAATCAAGATCGCGTCGTCGCTCGGCCTCGACGTCAGCGACATCGAGTACACGATCCCGTCGTAGCGACGGATGAACGGGGAGGGCGACCAGGTCGCGCTCGCCTCGTTCGTGCTCATGTCGGTCCTCGCTGGCGGAAACGCGGTCGCGATCCGGTTCAGCAATCGCGAGCTCGATCCGCTCTGGGGAGCCAGCATGCGCTTCGCTCTGGCCGCCGCGCTGCTTTTGACGGCCATGGCCGCGCTGAGACTCGCTGTCCCTCGTGGCCGGGCGCTCCTTGGCGCCGTCGTCTACGGCGCGCTCACCTTCGGCGCCGCCTTCGCCCTGGCCTACCACGCGCTGGTCGAGATCCATGCCGGGTTCGGCCAGACGCTGCTCGCCCTCGTGCCACTCGCGACGCTCCTGCTCGCCGTCGCCCAGCGCCAGGAGCGCCTCCGCGCCGCGGCGCTCGGCGGCGCCCTGATCGCGCTGGTCGGGGTCGCCGTGATGTCGCAGGCGCCTTTGCGCGACTCGCTGCCGTTGCTGTCGCTTCTGGCTGCGCTTGGTGCCGCACTCTGCTTCGCGGAGGGCGCGATCCTCGTCCGCTGGTTTCCGCCCGTCCACCCGGTGACGATCAACGCAATCGGCATGACGACAGGAGCGGTCCTGCTCGCTGTGGGATCGGTCCTCATCGGCGAGACGATCTCGCTGCCTGAGCGCGCAGAGACCTGGGCTGCGATCGGCTATCTGGTCGCCGTCGGCTCGGTCGTCGTGTTCGTGCTGTACGTCGTGGTTCTCCGGTACTGGGCGGCCTCGCGCGCCGCGTACGAGTTCGTGCTGATCCCGGTGGTCACGCTGGCTCTGTCGGCGTGGCTGGACGACGAGCCCGTCGGTCTCGGGCTCGTCCTCGGCGGTCTCCTCGTCTTGGCGGGCGTCTACGTCGGCGCGCTGCGCACCGCAGAGGCCTAGAGCCTGAGCGTCATCTGGACGGGCTGCTCCTCGTCGCACACGAAGCCGCAGGCCGCGTAGAACGCCTCCGCCTCCGGGCTGTCCGCGGGAACCCACGCCTCCTCGACCCCCTCGGCCCGCATCCACTCGCGCATCGCGTCGACGAGCGCCGTGCCGACGCCACGGCGTCGGCTCGTCTCGCGTACACCGATGTGGTAGAGCAGGAGCTGCCGCGGCGGGTTCGCGCGCCGCCGCTCGACATAGGCCAGGAGGTGCCCGAGGAAGAGACCGTCCTCCCGAGCCTCAGCTTCAAATCCCCGGCGAATCTCGTTCGCCGTAGCCGTCGGGCACGCAGGCGCTGAGCGGCGCCCAGATCCGTCGGTCCTGCGGCCTTCGATCCGGAGCTTGCCCGTCGCCTGGAGCCACCACGGGAACTCATGCCGATCGATCCGTCCACGTTCGACTTCCAAACGACCACGCCGGCGGGCCAAACGCCGACCCAGAGCGCGCCGTTTCCGTACGCGTCGTCTCTGCCGACAAGATCGTCGGCTCCGGGCGGCAGCGGTTACCTGTTCGAAGAGTGTGACAGGACAGGGGTCCAGCTCATTGGCACGACGCGCGAGTTCGTTCTCGCGGAGCCAGCGCGCTGCGTTCAGCTGAAGGAGCCGCCTGTCCAATGCCTTGAGCCGCTGGTTTTCCGCTTTGAGACGCCGCACCTTCGCCTCGAGCACGGCGATCTGGCGCTGGAGCTGTGCGGACTCTCTTCTTCGGCGGCGGGGCAGCCCCAGCCGGCAGCGTGAGGCCCCTGACGACGATGGCCGCAGTTACGAGAAGATCCTTTCGATCGGAACCTCCCTGCCGATGTGTACACCGGTCCAACGGAGACGGTTCCCTGTGGGCTACCGCCAGCGGCGGCGGCGCTGCGGACGGATTCTCGGCCGCTGAGCGACCCTGCGGATCACCGGCAGCTCCTCGAGGCTGTGGCCGGCGCCGGTGGCAACGCACGTCAGGGCCGACTCCGCGACATAGACCGGCAGGTGGGTCTCGATCCGCATCAGCTCGTCGAGACCGCGGAGGAGCGCGCCGCCGCCGACGAGCACGATGCCGCGGTTCGTGATGTCGGCGGCGAGCTCCGGCGGAGTGGCCTCGAGCGTCTCCTTAACGGTGCCGACGATCTGGCTGAGCGGGCGCTCCAGCGCGTCGCGGGCTTCCTCGGCGGTTAGGCGTACCCGCTTGAGTCCTCCAGAGACGAGATCGCGCCCACTGACCTCGGTGTCCGGGATGTCCGAAAAGGGGACTGCCGACCCGACCTCGATCTTCGCCTCCTCGGCACGCTCCTGGCCGATCAGAACCCTGCGCTGGTCCCGGAGGTAGCGGACGATCGCGTCGTCCATCTCGTAGCCGCCCACACGGAGTGAGCGCGAAACGACGATCCCTCCGAGGGAGATCACGGCGACCTCGGTCGTCCCGCCTCCGATGTCGACAACCATGTTGCCGCTCGGCTCGGCAACCGGAAGGCCGGCTCCGATCGCGCCTGCCATCGGCTCCTCGATCACATCGGCCTCGCGCGCCCCAGCGGTGAGCGTCGCTTCCTTGACGGCGCGCTCTTCGACGTCAGTGATCCCGCTCGGGACACAGAGGACGACGCGTTGGTGCATCCAGCGATTGCCGTTCGCCTTGGCGAGGAAGCGGCGGAGCATCTGCTCAGTCACGTCGAAGTCGGCGATGACCCCATGGCGAAGCGGGCGCGTCGCCCGTATCGAAGCCGGTGTGCGGCCGATCATCCTCTTCGCCTCGTCGCCGACCGCCTGCACCCGACCGTTCGTCTCGTCGATCGCGATCACCGACGGCTCGAAGAGGACGATTCCCTCGTGGCGGACGTAGACGACCGTGTTGGCGGTGCCCAGATCGACGGCCATGTCGCGGCGACGGTAGGTCGGCAGGTGTCGCGAGAGGCCCATTGCCTCCTCGATTCCATCACGTCAGCGCGTACGCACGACGACCAGCTTGTCGACCCCGGATTCGGCGCCCCAAACCTCCCCGGGGCGGCCTAGAAGCTGCCGCACGTTCGCAGGCGAGCTCTTCAGCCTGATCGGCATGAACCGGTTAGAGCGGGGATCGAAGCGCACGATCGCGTTCGAGCCGAAGTCGGTCACCCACACGATGTCGCGCTCGTCGACATAGACCGCGTAGGGCTGCGGGTTCGAGCCGGGAAGCCGCCACTCCCGCCACCGCCGCGTCGCGGAGTTGTACATGCCGAGCTTGCCGGCATTCCACTCGCTGACCCAGATGCGGCCGCGCGAGTCGGACCAGACGCGGCGCGCGCCCTGGCCTCGCGTCGGCGGCTCGAGGACCGTTGCCTTTCCGGTGCGGACGTCGATCCGAGCGACGTGGCTCCCGGCGAGAGAGGCGTAGTAAACGGCGCCGCGGGGTGTGGTCGCGATCCCGTATGGGCCGGCCCCGCGCGGCGCGGCGTAGACCCGGACTTGCCCGACCATGGGATCGAGGCGGCCGTAGACCCCGCCTTGGCCGGTAAACCAGAGGACGCCGCGGCGGTCGAAGGTGGCCGTGTTCAGGTTCGCGAACGACGCTCGGCTCGGGAGCCGAAAGCGCCGCACGCGGCGTGTACGCGGGTCGACCCGCACGATCGCGTTCAGGCCCGAGTCCGTGATCCACGGAGCGCCGTCAGGGCCGACGATGACGCCGTGCGGGGCCGAGCCCTGCCCGAGCGGTGTGTGGCGCGTGGCGCCGGTCTTCGGATTGAGCCAGCCGAGCGCACCCGAATGCTGCGCCGTGTACCAGACGCCCCCGTCCCGCGCGGGCGCAACGTCGTGCGGGTGTGAGCCGGCGGGCACGCGGTACTCGCGAACAGCGAATGCGCTCTCCCTTCCACCTACCGACGGCGACACCATCGTCGCCAGGGCGAGCGGCGTCAGTGCGACGAGGACGGTACGGGCAGGCGTTTCGGCTACTCCTCCTCGAGCTTCAGCGCGGCGGAGTTGATGCAGTAGCGCTGGCCGGTCGGGTGCGGGCCGTCCGGGAACACGTGCCCGAGGTGGCCGCCGCAGTTGGCGCACAGCACCTCGGTGCGCACCATCCCGTGGCTCGTATCGGTCTCCTCCTCGACGGCATCCTGAGAGCTTGGTGAGTAGAAAGCGGGCCAGCCGCAGCCGGAGTCGTACTTCGTGTCCGAGCTGAAGAGGTCGACCCCACAGCCGGCGCAGCGGTACGTCCCCGGCTCGAACACGTGGTCGTAGTCGTTTGTGAACGGGCGTTCGGTGCCCTTCTCGCGCAGCACGTGGTACTGCTCGGGCGTCAGCTCAGCCCGCCACTCGGCGTCGGTTTTCTGGATCTTGGTCATGGACCTAGTGTGTCATCCGAACCGAAGGTGGGGACGTAGGTCCGGAAGGACGGAAAAAGCGAACCCGAAGGGGGATCTCTCTCTGATGAGACGCAAGGTGCTCTTGACGATCTGGACGGCGCTTGCCGCGTTCGTGCTTGCGGCGCCGCTTGCGGCGAACAACAATTTCCCGGAGCGGATCGCGCTTCCGGACAACTTCCGGCCTGAGGGAATCGCGATCGGCAAGCGAGGAACCTTCTACGTCGGCTCGATTCCGACCGGCGCGATCTACCGAGGCAACCTCAAGACCGGCGAAGGCGACATCTTCATCCAAGGAGTAGCCGGCCGCGCGGCGATCGGCGTCGAGCTCTCGCACGGCCGTCTCTTCGTCGCGGGCGGCGGGACCGTGGGCGGCGGGGCCGGTAAGGGGTTCGTCTACAGCGCCCAGACCGGACAGCTGCTCGCGGAAGCCCAGCTGGCGACGCTTCCGATCGACACGGGTGCGAACACGACGTTCATCAACGATGTCGTCGTCGCGCGCGGCGGGGCGTACTTCACAGACTCGCGCCGGCCGTTCCTCTACAAGCTCGCACGGGACGGCTCCGTGACGAGGATCCAGCTGACCGGCGACATCGTCTACACCCCCGGCGTCAACAACGCGAACGGGATCGACAGCACGCCGAATCGCAAGACGCTCATCATCGTTCAGAGCAACACCGGCAAGCTGTTCACGGTCAACCGACGGACCGGAGAGACCGACGAGATCACGCTCAACGAGCCGGTCGTGAACGGCGACGGCATCCACCTCGACGGCAAGACCCTCTACGTCGTGCAGAACCGCGACAACAAGGTGGCCGTGATCCGACTCAACCGCAGCCTCACGTCAGGCACGGTCGTTCATCACATCACGGACTCGGACTTCGACGTCCCGACGACGATCGACGAGTTCGGCAAGCGGCTGTACGCGGTCAACGCGCGCTTCAGGCCGGCAGGCACTCCGCCGGAGACGCAGTACTGGGTCGCGCAGTTCCGGAAGGCGAAGCGTTAGCGGGCGCGGCTCCCGGCATCTAGGGACGGCGTCTTGTAAGGGATCTGCAAAGGGATCTCTGTAAAGGAAATGCAAATCCGGCTGCCGTGCACCGACTTCGTCCCCGAAAAGGGGAATAAGGACGTGGCAAGCAACGCAAGGAGGTAACGACGTGAAGCGTCTCTTCATCGTGTGCGCTGCCGCCGTCTCGGCGCTCGCCGGGATCGCGACAGCTGCGCAGGGCCGAGAGGCCACGACGCAGACCGTTACGCCCCCAAGCACGACCACGATCTGCCACAAGACGAACTCGGAGTCCAACCCGTGGCGGCGGATCACCGTCTCCAGCCGGGCTTGGACGAACCCGAAATCGAAGTCGGGGAAGCTCCTGCGCGGACACCTGCGCCACGCGGGTGACGCGATCGTCGTCGGCACGGCTGCGTGTCCGTCGCCGACGCTGACGCCGGAGCCGACTTCGACGCCGGCCACGAAGATCACGATCTGCCACAAGACGGGCTCGAGCACGGCCCCGTACCGGCGGATCACGATCTCGAGCCGTGCGGTGACTAATCCAAACTCGCCGGCCGGCAAGGTCCTTCGCGGCCATGCGGCCCACGCGGGTGACATCCTGATGCCGGGGACGGCAGCCTGCCCGCTCGGTACGGCGGCCGGTCAGGCCAAGTTCACGGCTAACCTGCAGCCCGTCCAGAACGCGTCCGGATCGGGTGGTGCGACCTTCACGATCCGGCTCGGCCTGACGCAGCTGTGCCACACGCTCACCGTCAGCGGCCTGTCGAACGTGACGGCGGCGCACATCCACCGCGTCTCGACCGGTTTGGTGGTCGTGCCGCTGAGCACGCCGACGACCGGCTCGTCGAGCGGGTGCGCGACGGTCGAGAAGGCCCTGCTGCAAGAGATCGTCCGATCGCCGGGTGCGTTCTACGTGAACGTCCACACGACGAGCTATCCGGACGGTCAGATCCAGGGCCGGCTGACCAGGTAACGATTGGGGTCAACACGAGGCCGGCGCAAGCGCGCCGGCCTCGTCGTTTCCGGTGCCTAGTCGAAGTGGTGCTGGCCGCGCGTCGTCGCGAGAAGGAACGTGCCGTCGGAGGGGCCTCGGCGTGGAGCCCTTCGACGCTTTCTATCCGTGCTGTTTCTTGACCGCAGCAGCGGCGGCCGGGTCGGTCGGCGGCGCCAGCGGCGGCGGTTCGACGACTCGCGGAGGCTTCGTGGGATACGTCCGGCGCTCAGCCGGAGTCGGCTTCACGGGTCTGGGACGCTTCGACGGCTTGTCGGGACGGGTACGGGGCTCGGGTCGTGTGGCCTTCGTCGAGGCTCGCGTGACAGGCTTCGTCGGCCGAGTCTTCACGGCTGCCGTCTCCTTCTTGACGAGCTCACCGACAGCGTCCTTCTTCGGCTTCGCCGCGCCTGCTCGGCGTGACGCCGCCAGCGCCGAAGGCGTCTTCACGTTCTTCAGCTTCCGGCGTGCCGGCTTCGTGGCCGCGGACGCTGACTCGATTCGAACCTCGCGCCGCTCCGCGACCCCGACCGGTCTCCGATCGCGCTGGCCTGCTGGGGTAACAGCAGCGGCACGGACGGCCGAGCGCTCCGTCGGCAGGATGCGGTCGACGTTGCCCGCAACGCCGTAGCCGACCCCGCCGGCGACAGCCGCGACGGCTGCGACTGCGGCGGCCTTGGTCGCAAGCCCGGCGCCGATGC
>JBOHAU010000139.1:0-8197 GCA_050698015.1 Gaiellaceae bacterium | reverse complement strand
CCGCGAAGACGGTACCCATGATCACCGCCGCCGCGACGATCACCCGCCCGATCGCCGCGATGCCGTGCTCCACGGCCTCCTGTGTCGGCAGCCCGTGGACGTGCTCCTCCCGGATGCGGCTCATCAGGAACACCATGTAGTCCATCGAGAGCCCGAACAGGATCGCGAAGGCGATCGGCGGGACGAACGTCTCGATCGGCCCCGTCCGATCCAGTCCGGTCAAGCTCATCAGCTGACCTTCCTGCACGACGAGCGTCAGGACGCCGAACCCGACGAAGGCGGACATGATCGTCGTGACCGCCGCGGTCAGCGAGATCACGATCGAGCGGAACGCCATCGCCAGCACGATGAACGTGACGCCGATGATGTAGAGCAGGAACAGCGGCAGCCGCTCCATGATCCGGTCGGCGATGTCCGCGAATGCCGCGGTCAGGCCAGAGACGTAGGCGACCGAGTCGCCGCCCGCGACGGCGGCGGGAATCACGTCGCTGCGGAGTGTGTCGACGAGGTTCTCGGTCGCCTCGTCTTGCGGGGCAGATTCAGGCGTCACGAAGACGAGCGCGACGGTCTTCGGGTCGTTGAACTGGGGCTCGCGGGCCGAAGCGACCCCTTCGAGGTTCCGAACGCGGTCGTAGATCCGCTGCGGCGCCTGCTGGTCGCCGTTCACGTCGACAACGATCGGGATCGGGCCGTTGAAGCCGCGCCCGAAGCCCTCGGCGAGGAGGTCGTATGCCCGGCGGGCGGTCTGCTCCTTCGGCTGCGTGCCCTGGTCGGACGCACCCAGGCGCACCAGGCCGGACGTCGCGGCCAGCCCCAGCAACACCAGCAGCGTCACGACGAACACCGGCTTCGCGCGGGCCGTCACGAACCGACCCCACCGCGCGACCAAGGTCTTCTCCCGGGCCGCCTCCGAGTCGTCGATCCTGCGGAGGAACGGCACCTTGAGGCGGTCGACCTTGTGGCCGAGCTTCGCGAGCACCGCGATCAGCAGCGAGTTCGCGATCAGCACCGTCGTCAGCACGCCGAGTGCGGAGCCGATGCCGAGCTTGGTCACGAAGTCCAGACCGAAGAAGGCGAGCCCGGTGACCGAGATCGCCACGGTGAGGCCGGCGAACAGCACCGCCCGGCCGGCGGAGGCTCCGGCTTCGGCGGCGGCATCGGTGGGCGAAAGCCCCTCATGCAGCAGCTGCCGGAAGCGAGTGACGATGAAGAGCGAGTAGTCGATCCCGACACCCAGGCCGATCATCGACACGAGCAGCGGCGTGATCGTGTTGATGTCGGTCAGGCCGGCGAGGATGAAGAGCAGTAGGAACGCGCTCATCACGGCCGTCAGCGCGAGCGCAATCGGCATCGCTGCGGCGACGATCGTCCGGAAGACGACGAGAAGCACGATCAGCGCGGCCAGGAGGCCGAGCAGCTCCTGTGTCCCCTGCTCGATCGGCGGGAACTCCGCGTCACCGTTGTACTCGGCGGTGATGCCGGCCGGCGTGACCAGCTCGCGGACCGCGTCCTGCACGGCGACGACCGACTCGCGGTCCTCCTCGTAGATGACCCGGTCGAACTGCGCCTCGGCGTACGCGATGCGGCCGTCGTCGGAGAAGGTGTCCTCGCTGAAAGGGTTGCCGACGCTCTCGATGCCGGCCTCGCCGTCCGGATCCTTGCCGGTCGGCTTGAACTCGTCTGTCTTCAGGCGCGCGATCGCGGCGTTGATCGCTGCCTTGCGCTCCGGCGTGTCGAGCCGCTGACCTTCAGGGGCGGCGAAGACGAGGTTCAGCACCCCGCCCTGCTCCTCGGCGAACTCGGCCTCGATCAGGTCGGTCGCCTTCTGCGTGTCCGACCCGGGAATCTCGAACTCGTCCTTGAGGCTGCCGCCGACCGACGCGACGAGCGCGATCAGCACTACGAGGATCCCGACCCAGCCCAGGATCACGCGCCACGGGTGCGAGGCGTTGGCTCGGGACCAGCGCGCGAGCGCACCCGTGGACAGCCGTTCATGGGCCGCGCGCCGCGATGAATTCGTTTCGGTCCCTCCGGATTGCTCAGTCATCGGTCCACCCTTCCTCGTGTGCGGTCTGACGTAGAGACTGGTTGAAGCCCCAGAACTCATCGGTTCTTGCGAGCAAATGAGTCGTCGCGTCGGCGAACGGCTCGCGGAACGCGTTGATCGCGTCGGCGTCGTCCAACTCGAAGTCGAGATGGTGGCACAGACGCTCGTCGCTGACTGCGACCTTGAGACGGTTCACCGAGCTGTTCCAGAGGACTGCGACCTCGATCCCGTCGCCCGCCCTCCTAGCCAGCTCTCGCCATTCCGTTGCGGAAGTCATCGGCCGAAGACTCGCAGGCGGGGCTGCTGTTGGGGATGTAGCCACCAGGAGTGTTGGGGTGTGGCTAGCCACACCTTCGGTGCGCTAGGCCCTGAGGAACGCGAGCACCGCCAGGACCCGGCGGTGGTCCTCGGGGGCGGGCGGCAGTCCCAGCTTCCCGAAGATGCTCGTGATGTGCTTCTCGACCGCGCGCGGCGTGATGAAGAGCCGCTCACCGATCGCCTGGTTCGACCGGCCTTCGGCCATCAGCTCGAGCACATCCCGCTCGCGCGGGGTCAGCTCTTCGATCGGGTCGCGCTTGCGCCGACGCCCGACGAGCTGGGTGACGAGCGCCGGATCGAGCGCCGACCCGCCCTCCGCCACGCGCCGAACGGCAGCCGCGAAATCGTCGACGTCGGAGACGCGGTCCTTGAGCAGGTAGCCGACCCCTTCCGCGCTTTCGGCCAGCAGCTCCATCGCATAGGCGGGCTCGACATGCTGTGAGAGGACGAGCACGCCGACGTCAGGATGGTCTGCGCGGATCTCCTGCGCGACACGCAGCCCCTCGTCCGTCTGTGTGGGCGGCATTCGAATGTCGACCACGGCGACGTCCGGCGCGTAGCTGCGCACCTTGAGCATGAGGTCGTCGGCGTTGCCCGACTGACCGACGACTTCGAACCCGGCCTCGGTCAGCAATCGGGCGATGCCCTCGCGGAGGAGCACGGCGTCGTCGGCCAGCACTACCCGGATCCGGCCCGGCTGCTTCTGAGTCGTCCCTCCGACGGGCTCGGCCTGCGCGTCCGCAAGCTGGCCGTTCACAAGCCGCAGCGGCGGGAACTCGGCGCGGAGGTCCGAGCCGACGAGTTGGAAGACGTGCTCCTGCTGCTGGAGCCCCTTCAGCTCGTACCTTCCAAGGTCCTTGACGGGCGCGTCGCCGACGGCGTCGACCGCCGCTCCTGAAAGCAGGACCTGGCCGCCGTGTCCGATCGAGCAGAGGCGTGCGGCGCGATGGACGTCGATGCCGACGTAGTCGCCCTCTTCGATCACCGACTCGCCCGCGTGGATGCCGATGCGGACGCGCACCGAGCGGCCCTCCGGCCACGGGTGCGCGTCGTGCTCGCGCTGGATGGCGACCGCGGCGTCGACCGCGTCGTGCGTTCGCGGGAACACGAGGAAGAACTCGTCGCCGCGGCAGTCGACCTCGTGGCCCCCGCGCTCTTCCGCGTTCCGCCGGACGACGCCGCGGTGGTCGCCGAGCACACGTGGATAGTCGCCCGCGAGGTCGTGAACGAGCCCTGTCGAGTCCTCCACGTCCGTGAAGACGAACGTCACGGTTCCGGTGGGGAGCTCGGTCAAGGGCTAATCCGTCGTGTTCGAGGGAAACTCGGCTCGGATCCGCGTGCCTTCGCCGAGCCGACTGTGCACCGAGAGGGTGCCATCGAGGGCCTCGACGCGGTCGATTAGCCCCCGCAGGCCCGATCCGCGCTTCGGGTCCGCGCCGCCGACCCCGTCGTCGACGACCTGAACGACTGCGTAGCCATTCTCCTGGGCCACCTTCACCGTGACGCACGAGGCCCCGGCGTACTTGGCGACGTTCGCGAGCGCTTCGGAGACGACGTAGTACGCCGCGGCCTCGACGCGCCTCGGCAAGCGTTCGCCCTGCGGCAGCTCGAGGTCGACGGGAAGTGGCGAGCGGCCGGCGAGCGACTCTAGCGCCGGTGCCAGCCCGCGCTCGGTGAGCACCGCCGGGTGGATCCCGCGGGCGAGCTCCCGGAGCTCCTCGAGCGCGACGTTCAGCTCGAGGCCCGCGGCGGCGAGGAGCTCTCTGGCGCCGTCGGGGTCCGAGCCCAGCTTGGCCTGGGCGAGCCGCAGCGACAGCGACAGGGACACGAGCCGTTGCTGGGCACCGTCATGGAGGTTGCGCTCGAGCCGCCGCCGCTCCTCATCGCCGGCCGAGACGAGGCGGGCGCGGGAGGCGGCAAGCTCCGCGCGGGCCTCCTCGTTCGCGAGCGCTAGGGAGACGAGACGAGTGAAGGCGCCGAGGCGCTCCTCCGCGCCTCGCGGGAACTTGTGAGGCGGATTCAGGCGAGCGGTAATAACGCCCCAGATCCGCCCGGACACGGTGATCGGGGCCGCAACGAGGGAGTCGACGCCCATCCGGCGCATGTGCTCGGCCGCCTCAGATTCCTGTGGGAGGTCGGCGAGCTCGAACCGGACGGGTTGGCCGGTCGTGTAGACGATCTCGCCGGCAGCGCCGCCGACCATCGGAAACCGGGCGCCGTCAGGCTCCGAGAAGGCACCAGGCACGTTCCACCGCCCGACACTCACGATCTCCTCGCCGTCGCGCTCGTAGCGGAAGAGATTGGCCGAGTCGGCACCGAGTGCGCGACCGATCTCCTCGGCGACGAGGCTGAAGACCTGCTCGGGCCGGCTCTCGGCGGCGACGGCCAGCGCGACGCGGTGCAAAGCCGCGCGCTCGAGCTCCTGTTGCTTGCGTGCGGTCACGTCGCGCACGACGAGGAAAAACTCCTTCTCGCCGCTCGGCATGAACCGGCCTTCCTGGTGACGCAGGTTGCTGGCGTCCCCGATCTGCCACTCGATCGTCTGCAGCTCGCCGGTCTCGAGCGCACGCGTCCCGGCAGCCATGACCCGCTCGACCAACTCGCGCGGCACGGGGTAGTCGTAGACGCTCGAGCCGATCTTCGCCTCGACGGGCCCCAGGTCCGAAGCCGGGTTCTCTTGGATGTCCAGGAACTCACCGTTCGCAGCGATCCGGAACATGTTGTCCGGCATCGCGTCGATCAGCGCGCGGCTGCGGCGCTCGCTCGCCTGCAGGGCGAAGAGGCTCTTGTCACGCTCGACCTCGAGCCCGACGGCCGCTGCAACCTGCTCGAGCAGCTCGGGCTCCTCGAGGAGGGCCGAGTCGTGCACGATCGCCGCCAGCGGGCGCCCTTTCCGTTCAATGTGCGTTACCGCACGCCCGTCCTCCTGCGTCGGCTCCCGCGGCCGGCCCATGGCGTCGACGTACCCCTCGGCCGGTGCGGCGCGGGCGTAGAGCACCTCCGACGTCGGATCGTGGAGGAGCTGCCGGACCCAGCCGGGCGCTCCTCCCGCCAGGCCGTCCGCCAGGGCTCGGCCGATATCCGCGCGCGCGAGGCGGCCCTGCAGCAGTCCCCACAGGAAGAGGAACGGGACCTCGATCAGCACGATCATCGCGAGCCACATTGCGATGTCGGAGATCGTTTGCCACATCATCTGGGTGGCGATGCTCAGTGCGAACAGGGCGAGCGTCGTAGCGCCCGCCAGAAGGACCGGGCTCAACACACGTCGCGCCACGGGACTGGAGCGCCGCCAGCGGCGCGCCAGCGTGAGGACGACGGCCACGAGGAACAGCGCCGCAAGTCCCTGCACGATCCCGGTGACGATGTCCGCGGCGAGCGGGCTGTCCCAGATCAGGAACTCGTTGCTCGGGCATTCGTCGCAGTTCTGGAGCGGCTGACGGTCGACGAAGAGGATCGGGAGCGTCGCGGACGCGGTCAGCACGTACCCGACGGCGACGAGGCCCCGCTCCCAGCGCGATTCGAGCCGGCCGGTCGGATAGGCGAGCAGGAGGTGAATGAGGAACCCGCCGGCAATCGCGTTCAGCGCGACCCCGATCGTCCAGAGCAGCGAGTCGTTGGCGCCCATCGGAGCGCCGACGAACCACCCGAAGCCCACCGCGATCATCAGGAGGCCGGTGCGGTTGAGCGGACGCCGGCTCCGGGCGATCAGTCCGGCGGCGATGAACGACCAGCCGGTGAGGAGAACCAGGACCGCCGTCAGGCGTGGGACGTCGTGGTGATCGCTCCTGAGGGTGATCGCGAAGGCCCCCGCACCCGCCGCGAGCGCCGGCGGCACGACCAGGAGCCACAGTCGCGCCGTTTTGCTCATTTGAGTAACCCCGCCAGGGTCGCGCCCGAGAGCTCGGCCTTCGGGATGAAGCCGCGCGCGCCGCTCTGCTCCACGAGCCGGCCGAAGTCGCGCACGTCGTGGCTCGATGTCATCACCACCGCGCAGGCTCGTCCGTTCTTCGTCAGCGTCGCCGCGACCTCGAAGCCGTCGAGATCGGGTAAATGGACGTCGAGGAGAATCACGTCGGGGCGCAGCCGTTCGGCAGCCTCGAGCGCCGAGGCGCCGTCCTCCGCCTCGCCGACGACTTCGAACCCCTCGTTATCCAACAGCGCGCGTGCCATTCCCCTGAAGCTGGGGTGGTCATCGACAATGAGCACAGTCGGCACGCACGAATCGTCGCACGCTGCGCCAGGTGGTGCGGTACGGCTGACCACACTCTTCGGCGGTGGAAGCAGCGGGTTATCCCGTTCGTTTGCACACAGAGATGCCGCTGGAGTCCTTTGTCGAGCTCGCGTCCGCCTCGCCGTGGACCTACGCAGTCATCCTCGGGATCGCGGCGCTCGACGCGCTCTTCCCGCTCGTGCCGAGCGAGGCTACCGTGATCTCCGCCGGCGTCCTGGCCGGCGCAGGTGACCTGCAGCTCGGCCTCGTCATCGCTGCCGGAGCGGTCGGTGCCTACCTCGGCGACTCGAGCGCCTACCTGCTCGGCCGCCGCCTCGACGAGCGGCACGCCGAACGGCTCTTCCGGCACAGGCGACCCTGGGCGGAGCGGACGCTCGAGCGGCACGGCGGACCGGTCATCTTCGGCGCGCGGTTCGTCCCCGGAGGTCGGACCGCGACAACCGTCTCCGCCGGACTGCTGCGCATGCGCTGGCCGCGATTCGCGGTCTTCGCGGCGGCGGCGGCCGTCGGCTGGGCGCTGTACTCCGCACTCCTCGGTTACGCCGGCGGGCGAACGTTCGAGGACAATCTTCTCTGGGGCCTGTTCGCCGGCTTCGGCGTCGCCGCGGCAACGTTTCTCGCAGTCGAGATCGCCCGTCGGGCTCGATCGCGCCACCGGAGAGCGCTCGAGGAAGCCGCCGAGGAGCAGGGGCCTCCGGAGCGCAAGGCGGCCTGAGGCTGAAGGCGATCCGCCAGCACCCGCCTGGAGGTCCCGCCTGGCTCTTCTACGAGGAGGTCGAGACGCCGCGGCCGGGGCCTGGCGAGGCGATCGTCCGCGTCCATGCAGCGGCGATCACGCGCGACGAGCTCGACTGGCCCTCGGAGCGCCTACCGGCGATTCCGTCGTACGAGCTCTCGGGCGTCGTCGACGGCGTCGGGCCCGGCGCAGACGACCTCCAGGTCGGTGATGCCGTCTTCGCACTCGGAGACTTCGACGGCGAAGGAGCCGCAGCCGAGTACGCCGTCCTCCGCAGCGAGCACCTCGCGCCCAAGCCGCAGAACCTCGACCACGTCGAAAGTGCGGCGCTCCCGCTCGCCGGGCTCAGCGCCTGGCAGGGACTCTTCGTCCACGGCGAGCTCGAGAAAGGGCAGCGAGTGCTCGTCCACGGTGCGAGCGGCGGTGTCGGGCACCTCGCGGTGCAGCTCGCGCGGTGGCGCGGCGCCTACGTCATCGGGACGGCGTCGGCCACGGACGCCGAGCTCGGCCTGGACGAGGTTGTCGACCATCCCTCGGTGCGCTTCGAGGACGTCGTCCATGAAGTGGACCTCGTGTTCGACACCGCGGGGGGCGAGAGACTCGAGCGCTCACCTGCGGTCCTTCGTCCGGGCGGCCGTCTCGTCTCGGTTGCGGCGGAGCCTCCGAGCCAGCCCGGCCTCACCAGCACGTACTTCGTGGTCGAGCCCGATCGCGGGCAGCTCGGGGAGCTGGCGAAACTGGCCGACGGTGGTCAGTTGCGGCCGCAGATCGACGAGATCTTCCCGCTCGCGGATGCCCGCCGGGCGTTCGAGCGCCTCGCGGGTCGCCCCCGAGGCAAGATCGTCCTTCGCGTGCTCTAAAGGGG
>JBOHAU010000138.1:0-17439 GCA_050698015.1 Gaiellaceae bacterium | reverse complement strand
CGTCGCCGGAGGGGTCGGAACACACGAGACTGCGCTGCCTGGGCCTGAGCGGATCGACCTCGGCGGACGGTGCGTCGTCCCCGGGTTCAACGACGCACACGTCCACTTCCCGACGTGGGCCGTGGCTCGCAGTGAGGTGCGGCTCGAGGGCACGGCCTCGGTCGAGGAAGTCGTCGCCCGTGTGCGGGACGCGCTGGGCTCCGTGCGGGAGGGCGGCTGGCTTCGCGGGCGCGGCTGGCGGAGCGGCGAGTGGCCCGAGCAGCCGACGAAGGAGGCGCTCGACGAGGTCGCCGGCGACCTGCCTGTCGCGCTGCTCGCGCACGACTCGCACTCGCTCTGGCTCAACTCTGCGGCGCTGGCGCGCGCGAACGGCGATCTCGAGGTCGCCGGCGGCGTCGTCGTGCGGGACGAGCGCGGCGAGCCGACGGGGGTGCTCCGCGAGGAGGCGTGCTGGCGCTTCCGCGACCGGCACATCGAGATCACGCCCGACGAGTACCTCGAGGCCATGCGCGAAGGTCTTCGCGTCGCGGCGGCGCGAGGCGTGACCGCCGTCCACGACAAGGACGGGTGGATCGGGGCGTTGCGCTTCTGGCAGGAGCTCGAGGAGCTGACGCTGCGCGTCTGGCAGTCCATGCCGGCTGATCACGTGGACCGGCTCGGGGAGCTCGGGCTCCGCGGCGGTCTCGGTAGCTCGATGCTGAAAGTCGGCTACCTGAAGGCCTTCATGGACGGAACGCTCGGCTCGGAGACCGCCCGCCTCCTTGACGGCTCGGGTGTGGAGATCACGAGTGGGGCTGAGCTCGCGGAGATCGTCCGACGGGCTGCGGCGGCGGGTTGGCCGGTGGCGGTGCACGCGATCGGCGATCTGGCCAACCGCGAAGCGCTCGACGCGTTCGAGGAGACGCGCGAGGCGTGGGCGCCGCTCGGCCTGCGGCAGCGCATCGAGCATGCCCAGCTCCTCGCCCCGGAGGACGTCGGCCGGTTCGCCGAGCTCGGAGTCGCCGCCTCGGTCCAGTTCAGCCACGCCCCGTCCGACCGGAACCTCGCCGAGCGTTTCTGGCCGGGGAAGACCGGGGGCGCCTACGCCTACCGCTCGCTCTGGGACTCGGGCGCGGTCGTCGCGAACGGGTCTGACGCGCCGATCGAGGAGCTCGACCCGCTGGGCGGGATCGCCGCCGGGGTGCTGCGCACCCTGGACGACCGTCCTGCGTGGCACCCAGAGCAGGCGCTCGGGATCGAGGAGGCGCTCGTCGCCACGTGCGTCACGCCCGCCTGGCTCGCCTACGACGAGCACCGGCGCGGCAAGCTTGTCCCCGGCTACTTCGCCGACCTGGTCGTGCTGGACCGTGACCCGGTGACGATCCCGCCCGAGGAGCTACCCGAAGTCGAGGTTGTGGCGACCATGGTCGGCGGCCGCTGGACCCACAACCCGCCGCCCTGGGACTAGCCGCTTCGCCGGGCCGGCGGGGTCAGACCCCTCCGTCCCGCACCCGGCAACTGAGCCACGCGGAGCGGCTGCCGGGCCCGTTTGGGGTCAGACCCCCTTGAGGGAGGTTGAGGGTTTGTGCCGGCTTAGAAACGCCGACTCCCGCTCAGCGTAGGCTCGAAAAGGCGCGGTAGAGCTCGCGTGCGGCGTCAACCGCGAGCGAGATGTGCTCGACGAGCAGGCGCTCGTTCGGCGAGTGGATGTTGCCCTCGGGCAGGTCGAAACCCGTCAGCACCGTGGGGATGCCCTTGTTGGCGAGCGCGGGAACGATCGGCAGCGTCCCCCCTACGCGGATCAGCAACGGTCTCGTGCCGATCGCCCGCTCGAACGCATCGAGCCCGAGCTGGATCGCCGGCGCATCGGGTGGGATCAGACCCGGTGGCGCGCTCGACCAGCGCTCGACCTCGACATCGGCGCCCTCGGGAGCGGACTCGCGCAGCAGCCGCTCGAAGACTGGAGCGATCGCCTCCGGATCCTGGCCGGGTGCGAGCCTGATCGAGACGTTCGCCTGTGCCTCAACCGGAAGCACGGTCTTCTGGAGGTGCGGCTCGCCGCCGACGACCCCGTTGATGTCGACGGCGGGCTCCGCCCAGGTGCGCTGGTAGAACTGGCGCGCTGCGCGCGCATCGGCAGGGCGGGCTCCCCCCTCGGCGAGGAGGTCGTCGCCCGGGGCGAGCTCCTTCCAGGCAGCAAGCTCCTCCTCCGACGGCGGAGCGAGCCCCGCTCGCAATGCCGCCGCCAGCAGGCCGTCCTCGTCGGCCATGACGCCCGAGAACGTCTCCATCAGCGCATGCACCGCGTTCATGGCAGCGCCACCGAAAACGCCTGAGTGGAGGTCGCGCTCGCCGGTGCGAACGGTGACGTGAAAGTAGACAAGCCCCCGCGTGGCGACATGGAAGACCGGCGCGCCCCGTCGCAGCATTGCGCTGTCGAAGATGACGGCGGCGTCCGCGCCCCGCTGATCGCGCTCGATGAACTCGACGACCTGATGGCCGCCCGTCTCCTCCTCCCCGTCGCAGACCACCCGGACGTTGACCGGCAGCTCGCCGGCCGCGGCGAGCAGGTCGGCCGCCTTCAGTAACGCGTAGAGCTGGCCCTTGTCGTCCGCCACGCCGCGGGCGTACAGCCAGCCGTCGCGCACCGTGGGCTCGAACGGCGGCGACTCCCACGCTTCGAGCGGCGCCGGCGGCTGGACGTCGAAGTGGCCGTACACGAGCACCGTCGGCGCCTCGGCGTCGGAGGACGCCCGGATCTCGCCGACCACGAGCGGGAAGGTCTCCGTCTCGATGAGCTCTGCCTCCCCGCCCGCCCGCCGCACGAAGTCACGCACCCATTCGGCAGCTCGGCGCACTTCGCCGGCGCGTTCGGCGTCGGCGCTCACGCTCTCGATGCGGAGAAACTCAGAGAGCTCCTCGAGCCAGGCTGGGTCTACTGACGTCTCAGACAACGGAGGAAGCGAGTCTCGCTCAATCGGGGGCTGCAGAAGTACGGGTTGTAGAAGACCACTTGTCGACGGCTCGGCGCAAGCGCTACCGTCGTGCGGACGTCCTTCAGCGCGAAGACGGGCACGGTGACCCAAGGAGGCGGGTCGTCGCCCGGCGTGTCGTCGCAGGCCCGCTCGAGCCCGAGACCCTGGCGGCGCCCGAGTGGCGGGCGCCGGACACCAAGCTTGTGATGGAAGAAGAGGTCGCCCTTGAACCGCAGCACGGAGAGTGTGCGACACCTGTCGGAGCGCAGCGGCTCGGCGGCGGCGCCGTGCACCGCGACGGCGAGCCCGATGACTCCGACAAGAAGACCCACGCGCCTCACGGCGCGAACCGTAAAGGGGTTCGGACACGCTGGCAGAGCCAGCGCCCCTCCCCCTGGTTGGCGCCGCCCCTCGGCGCCTAGGCCACGCGGAGTTTCTGTGAGTCCGCGAGCGCGCGGAGCTTCTTCAGGCTCTGGTTCTCGATCTGCCTGATCCGCTCCCGCGTCACCTGGAACGTCCGCCCCACTTCGTCGAGCGTCCGCGGCTGCTCCCCATTGAGCCCGTAGCGCAGTTCCAGCACGCGTCGCTCTCGCTCGGAAAGCGTTCCAAGGATCTTCGTGAGCGCCTCTCTCCGGAGCACGTCCTCGGCGAGCTCGTCCGGCAGCGGCGCGAGCTCGTCCGTGATGAAGTGCCCGAACTCGGACTCCTCGTCGTCGCCCACCGGCTTCTCGAGCGAAACGGGCGTCTGGGCACTGCGGCGGATCTGATCGACCTCGTCCAACGTCAGCTCGAGCTCGCCCGCGATCTCGCCGGAGCTCGGCTCACGGCCCCGCTCGGCGCGCAGCTTGCGCTCCGTCCGCATGATCTTGTTCAGCTTCTCGACGACGTGAACCGGCATCCGGATCGTCCTGGCCTTGTCCGCCAGAGCCCTCGCGACTGCCTGCCGGATCCACCACGTCGCATACGTCGAGAACTTGAAGCCCTTGCGGTGATCGAACTTCTCCGCCGCCCGTACCAGGCCGATCGTCCCTTCCTGGATCAGATCCAGGAACGGCAGGCCCTGATTCCGGTACCGCTTCGCGATCGACACGACGAGGCGCAGGTTCGCCTCGACCATCTCCTGCTTCGCGCGGTGGTCGCCCCGCTCGATCCGCTTCGCGAGCTCGATCTCCTGTGCTGCCGTCAGGAGGGAAACCTTGCCGATGTCCTTGAGGAAGAGCTGCAAGGCCTCGGTGGAGACTTCACGCGCCTCCGCGACCGGCTTGTCCTCGTCGTCCGCTTCCCCCTCGACGACCTCGATCTGCAGCTCGTCGAGCCTGCTGTAGAAGTCGTCAACCTGTCCTGCGTCGAGCTCGAGCTCCTCGAGCGCGACCGTCACGTCTTCGGCGACGAGCCTCCCCGACACCCCGGCGCTCGCGATCAGCGCGTCGAAAACACCCTCGGCCGCCGTGGCTTCCCGACTTGCTGTTTCCATTGGCACCAACCGGCTCCCCTCGCTCGTCCCTCACTCCGGTTTTTACGGCTTCCTAGCTTGTCTGCCGGAGTCTTCCATCGATGCCCGTCCACCGCCATAGGCCGACCGGCCCATCTTTCGGTTCAAACGGTCCTATCGTTGATTACGGCTTTCGTACGTCTTCAAGACGGGCGAGGAGGCGTTTTGCTTCCCTTGCCAGGGGAGTTTTCGTCGCTTTCGCGGCCAGCTCCAGCTGTCGCCGGGCGGGCTCGATCTGGCTCAGCCACAAGAGCAGAACGCCGAGATGGAAGCGCACGGTCGCGGCGCGTGGATACCGCCGACTGAGCGGGCCGAGCCTCGAGAACGCCCGCTCAGGGTGCTCTTTGTCGAACCGGCCCACCGCGTCCGCGACGAGCGCCTCCGGATTTCGTGGCGCGAGCTGGGCCGCGTGCGCGTACTGCTGTCGCGCGGAGATCGGCCGGTCGAGCCTCTGGAGCGCGAGCCCGTAGAGCAGCTTGGCCCGGACGTCCCGGCCTCGTGCATTCCGGGCGAGCGCGGCCAGCTGCTCCGCGGGGCCTAGCCGGGTGATGCTGCGATCCGCGCGGAAGCTCGGGATGAAGGTCGGGAGACCGGGCGGGAAGCGGCGAAAGAGTAGGTCGGCGGCACGGACGGCGTACGCTGAGTCCGGATCGCGCGTGCGGGTCGTCCGCCACGCATCGAAGGCGCCGTCCTCGTCGCCGTCCCAGTAGCGCGCGAGCCCGAGATGGAAGAGGACGGCACCGCTCGAAGGATTCGCCGCCGCCAGGTCATCCAGCCTGGCGAGCGACTGGACGGGCCAGGCCGCGAGGGCGGCGCCGACCCGGGCCTGGAGCGACGTCCGGCCCTGGAGAATCCGCGCCGCGCGCCGCCGGTCGCCTCGCTCGAAGGCCTGGACGGCGCGGCGGAGGGCCGTCGCCTCGGGGTCGGCTCTGACCCCGAGGTCGACGACGAACGGCGGCACCCCGGTCGGCCGTTTTGTCTCCGGTTCGTCGCCCGCGACGACGACGGCTCCGACCGCCACTCCCGCCGCCGCGGCGAGCGCGACGGCGGCAACGATCGCGACTCGAAGTCTCCTCGACACCGCTCGACTGTAGCCAGTACCCCGTCCCGTGCTGGCTATCCTCAACTGATGGCGACCCCAGTCGGAATCGACGAAATCCGGCCGGAGGATGCGCGGGATCGTCTGGCCGAAAGCGACGCACCGGTCCTGATCGACGTCCGCACCGACCGGGAGCGCGCCACGTCCTACATCCCAGGCTCCGTGCACCTGCCGATGGCCGAGGTCGCGGCTCGCCTGACCGAGGTCGCATCAGATTCGGACCGACCTGTGATCACGTACTGCGCCACGGGCAATCGGTCGCTCAGGATCCTCCCCACCCTCGCCGAGCTCGGCTACGAGAATGCGGTCTCGATGGCGGGCGGGATCGTCGCCTGGCAGGCGCTCGGCTACCCGACGGAGTCGCCCAGCGCTCTCGACGACGAGAAGTTGGCGCGCTACAGCCGCCACCTGCTGATCCCGGAGGTCGGGATCGCGGGACAGCAGCGCCTGCTCGAGTCGAACGTCCTCCTGATCGGGGCAGGCGGCCTGGGCTCGCCGGCCGCGCTCTACCTCGCCGCCGCCGGCGTCGGACGGATCGGAATCGTCGACGACGATCGGGTGGACGCCTCGAATCTCCAGCGCCAGGTTCTGCACTCGACCGCCGAGCTGGGCGAGAGCAAGGCAGACTCCGCGCGCGAGACGCTCGAAGGGCTGAACCCGGACGTGAACGTCGTCACGTACGAGCAGCGACTGACGTCCGAGAACGTCGACCGGATCCTCGGTGACGGCTGGGAGCTCGTCGTGGACGGCGCCGACAACTTCCCAACTCGCTACCTGCTGAACGACGCTTCCGTCTGGCACGGGATCCCGGTCGTCCACGGCTCGATCTACCGCTTCGAAGGCCTGGCCACGGTCTTCAAGCCATACGAAGGGCCGTGCTACCGGTGTCTGTTCCCCCAGCCGCCGCCGCCGGAGCTGGCGCCGAGCTGCGCCGAGGGGGGCGTGCTGGGGGTGCTGCCGGGAGTGATCGGCTCGCTGCAGGCCAACGAGGCGCTCAAGCTCTTGCTCGACATCGGCGAGCCCCTGATCGGACGGTTGCTCCTCTTCGACGCCCTCACGGCGAACTTCGACGAGGTCACAGTCCGGCGCGACCCGAATTGCCCCGTCTGCGGCGACAATCCGACGATCACCGAGTACGTCGACTACGCCGACTTCTGCGGCGTGCCGGCATGACGGTCGTTCGGATTCCGCCCACGCTACGCGAGGAGACCGGCGGCCAGGCGGCGCTCCAGGCCCGCGGCGACACCGTCCGCGAGGTGCTGGAGGACCTGACGCGCCGCTTTCCGGCTTTGCGCGAGCGGATTTACACGAATGGCGACCTGGCGCGATTTGTGAACGTCTACGTCGGGGGCGAGGACGTTCGCACCAGGGAGGGCCTTGATACGTCCGTCGAGGACGGGTCGACGGTGATCCTCTTGCCGGCGATGGCCGGTGGTTGCTAAGTCGGTCCTCGAGCTCGTCGGGAATACGCCCCTCGTCGAGCTGACAAGGCTCTCGCCGCCGGGCGTCCAGCTGTACGCGAAGCTCGAAGGCCAGAACCCCACCGGCTCGATCAAGGACCGGGTCGCGCTCGCGATGATCGAGGCGGCCGAGACTTCGGGCGAGCTCGAGCCCGGCCAGGAGCTCCTCGAGCCGACAAGCGGGAACACCGGCATCTCGCTCGCCCTGGTCGCCCGCCTGAAGGGCTACCCGCTGACGTGCGTCGTGCCCGAGAACGTGACCGAGGAGCGCTTACGGCTGCTGCGCCTGTACGGCGCCGAGATCATCGCCTCGCCGGGAGCCGAGGGCTCGAACGGCGCCGTGCGGCTGGCGCTGGAGATCGCCGAGCGCGAGCCGCGCTACTTCCTCCCGTTCCAGTACGGGAACGAGGCCAACCCGCGGGCGCATTACGACGGCACCGGGGCCGAGATCGCCGCCGAGGTCGATCAGATCGACATCTTCGTCGCGGGCCTGGGTACCGGCGGCACGCTGATGGGTGCCGGCCGCCGCCTCCGTGAATCTTTCCCCGACGTTGTCGTCGCCGCCGCCGAGCCACTTCCGGGCGACCCGGTCATGGGCCTGCGGTCGCTGGAGGAGGGTTACGTCCCGCCGATCCTCGACGTGTCGCAGCTCGACCGGAAGCTGCTGGTCTCCAACGCCGAGTCCGTCGCCGGGATGCGGGCGCTCCTCGAGGCCGAGGGGATCTTCGCCGGCGTCTCCTCAGGCGGCGTTCTCCACATCGCCCGCCGCCTGGCCGAGGAGCTCGATGAGGGCATCGTCGTCGCCGTCTTGGCAGACGGCGGCTGGAAGTACCTCTCGGCGCCGCTCTGGGAGGCAGACGACGTGGAACAGGCGATGGAGCACGCGGTCTGGTGGTAGTGCCGGACGAGATCCGGGCGCAGCTCGTCGAGCACGCGCGCGAGGAGGCGCCGAACGAGGCCTGTGGCCTGATCGCGATTCGCCACGGCGTCGCCGAGCGCTACCTCCCCGGCGAGAACACGCTCCGGAGCCCCTATCGCTTCGAGCTCCGACCCCGCGACCCCGCGGACTTCTTCCTCGAGGACGAAGGCTACGAGCTCGCGGTCTTCCATTCCCATCCGGAGACCGCCCCGAAGCCGTCGCGGACCGACATCGAGAACATCGGACTGTGGGAAGGGCGTCCATACTTGATCCTCGGGCTCGCGAGCGAAGAGCTCGCGGGCTGGCGGATCCGGAACGGGGGCGTCGAACCAATGCCGGTGGAATGAGCGGAAATGTGTCGATCGTCGGCGCCGGGATCTTCGGCGCCTCTCTGGCCTACCGGCTCGTACGCGATGGCTGGGAGGTCACACTGTACGAACGCCACCAGCCGGGGCATCCGGGCGCGGCGTCGGGCGGCGAGTCACGCCTGATCCGCTACGCGCATGGAGACGAGTCCTGGTATGCGCGCTGGGCTTGGCGGGCCCGGGACCTCTGGCGGGAGCTCGAGGCGGAGACCGGCCGTGAGCTCCTCGTCGAGACGGGGATCGCGTGGTTCGCCCGACGCGAGAACGGCTTCGAAGCCAGAAGTGAGGCCGTCCTGCGCTCGGAGGGGATTCCCGTCGAGCGGCTCGAGCCCGAGGCCGGCCAGGAGCTCTTTCCCTCCTACGATCCTGCGGGAATCAGCTTCATGCTGTGGGAGCCGCACGCGGGCATCTTGCGCGCCCGCGAGGCGACGCTGGCAACGGTGGACGCGGCTGAGCGCACAGGTGTGCGCCTGGTGCGCGAGCCGGCGGCGCCGGGCTCAGTGCGAGCGGACATCGTCGTCTGGGCCTGCGGTGCCTGGCTTCCGAGCCTTTTCGAACTCCCCGTGCGAGTGACCAAGCAGGACATCACCTTCTTCGCCGCCGACGGCTGGGCGACGCCGCCCGTTCCCGGCTGGGTCGACTACGACCAGGCGGTCTACGGCCTCGGCGACCTCGACGGCATCGGCGTCAAGGTCGCACCCGACGCCGAGGGACCGCCGTTCGACCCGGAACACGGCGAGCGAGCTGCCTCGCCGGAGACCGAAGCAAGGGCGAGGGACTACCTCGCCGAGCGCTTCCCGGCGCTGCGAGACGCACCGCTCGCCCATGCGACCGTCTGCCAGTACGCGCTGACGACCGACACCAACTTCGTGATCACTCGCCGGCCGGAGACCGAGAACGAATGGATCCTGGGCGGCGGCTCGGGCCACGGCTTCAAGCACGGGCCGGCGCTGGCGGAGTACGCCGCGCGTGTTGTCACGGGCCTGGAGGAGCCCGACCCGCGCTTCGGGCTGGGGCCGCGCGAGCGCGGGACGAGCCTCCGGACCGCAGGAACTACCTGACCGTGAACGTGCCCTTCATGCCGATCGACCTGTGCGGCGTGCAGTAGTACGTGTACGTCCCGCGCTTCAGCGTCACGGTCGCCGTCTTCGTGCCCCTGAAGGTCAACCCGGTGATCACTTTCCTTCTGATGCCGGGCCCCGTGAGGACGAAGTCGTGTTGCGTCGACTTGTCGCTGACGGTGATCGTGTAGGCACCGGGCTTCAAGGTCTTGACGCGCACGCCGGCCTTCTTGAGCGTGATCGTCAGGCCGGGCCCAGTCGTGCCGCTGAGCCTCGTCGCCGAGATGAGCGCGAACGCGGTCGGTGGCAGGGCAAGCACGGCCACAGCAAGTAAGGGAAGCAGTCGTCGCATCGATTCCACTCCTTTGTCGGGTGGGAGAGACTTCAGTTCTACGTGAGCGAGGCCCCTTCCGGATGGATCGAAGTGGACGGCGCGCTCGAGCGCGAGTTCGCGTTCGCCGATTTCGCCGAGGCGCTCGCGTTCGTGAACCGAGTCGGCGCGGTCGCCGAGGAGGCCGACCACCACCCCGACGTAGCGATCCACTGGAACCGCGTGAAGCTCCGGTGGTGGACACACGTCACCGGCTCGATCACAGACCGCGACCGGGAGCTGGCGGCGAGGACGAACGAACTGGTCTAGACGGTGGCTGGCGCCTGCGCGGGCTCCTTCGCCTCGCGCAGCCGGAAGTAGAGCAGCGTCCAGGCGAGCGCCGCGAACGGCGTTGCAAGCGTCCCCGCGATCAGCTCCGTCAGCAAGCTCTGAATCTCGTCGGAGAGCGGGAACAGGATGATCTCGAGCGCGATCCGGAACCCAATCAGGATCAGGATGGTCAGGACGATCACGCCGAACACGTTCCACGCGAAGCCGCGAACGAGATCCCAGCTTCTCCCGAACGACTCACCCGCAGTGCGTCCCTCGAGGACGATGACCGGGATGATCAGGATCCACCGGGTCAGCAAGTAGAGGCCGGGAATGATCAGCAGGATCAGCCCGAGGATGACTCCGATCGCAGCCAGGACGCCCGCGACGATGATCGCGACCAGTTGCGGACGCACACGCGCGAACGTCTCGCCCAAGGAGAGGTCGGGGCGGCCGTCACGGACGTCGTCGATCGCCTTGACCAGCGCGCCCTGAAGCCAGAAGGTCGCGATCAGGGACACGAGTGCGGCGAGAAGCCCCGCAGCCCATCTGTCCAGCAGCAGCGCCAGCAGGAGGCTGACCAGCCCGACGGCGACATAGACGACAAGCGCGATTGGCAGCAGGTGCCGCCAGTGGGCCTTGTACATCGCCCACGCCTCGCCGAGCACACCTGCCGTCGGGTTCATGGCGCGACCCTAACGCCTATCGCCCGCGGCGGCTCTGATCGTGTCGACGATCTCGTCGAGCTCCTTGTCCTTCGTCAGGCAGGCGACGGCGCCGGCGGCGCGCAACGCCTCCATCTCGCGCGGATTCGCCGACGCGGTCAGGCAGACGACGGCGACGTCGGGACATGCGTTGCGGAGCACGGCCGTGGCCTGGACTCCGTCCAGGCCCGGGAGGCGGTAGTCCATGACGACGACATCCGGCTGGTGCGTCCGGCACAGAGTGACGACGTCGTTCCCGTCCTCGACCGACGCGACGACCTCGACGTCGGGACGCAGGCCGAGCAGCATCTCGAGCGCCTCGCGGAAGACCCGGTTGTCTTCGACGAGGGCGACGCGGACTACAGAGCTTTCTGGACCTTCCCGGCCTTCAGACACCGGGTGCAGACGTACGCGCGGGTCGGAGCCCCCTTGACGAGGATGCGAACCCGCTGAAGGTTCGGGTCGAAGCGCCGCTTCGTGGCGACCATCGAGTGGCTCCGGTTGTTCCCGAAGCCCGGCTTCTTCCCGCAAACGGCGCAAACCCTGGACATGAGCGGCGGGCAGTGTAGCCGCTGCGCCCCTTCCAGTGATGCCGCCGAGCTTCTGGGTCGCAAGCACCAAGCCAGAGGTCGCACTCCAACGAGCCAAGGTCTGTAGACCTTGGTGAGGCGGAGGGTGGGCTCTGGCGCCGCGTGATCGCGGGCCAGAAGCCGGCATGTATCGCTGGATGGGGCGCGTTTAGCGGGTCGCCGCACGGAGCGTTTGGAAGATGTCGGCCATCTCGAGGGCGCTCCGGACGGCGTCGGCGGCCCGGTCGATCCGGGCCTCGGCCTGCTCGACCGAATCCGTCGTCAGCACGCCGAACGACACCGGGACGCCTGTCTCGATCGCGGCGAGCTGAAGCCCGCTCGCCGCCTCGCCGGCGACGTACTCGAAGTGCTGGGTCTCGCCACGGATCACGCACCCGAGCGCGACGATGCAGGCGTAGCGCCGCGTCTTCGCGAGGGCGATGGCGGCCAGCGGGAGCTCGAAGGCCCCTGGAACGGGGACGATGGTGACGGCCTCGCGCTCGACGCCTGCGTTCTCGAGCTCCTCGAGGGCCCGCTCGAGCAGGCGACTGGTCACGTCGCCGTTGAACTTCGCGACGACGACGGCGACTGCTCGGCGCCCCTCGCCACGCGAGCCCGTGAGCAGTTTGTAGCCGGAGGGAACCTCGAAGCGGCCCGGGGCGTGCTCCTGCTCCTCGGCCTGCCGTTCCTCGAGCTCCTGCGGTTCCTGCTCCTCCGGCTCCCGCTCCTCGTCAGGGGGCCGCAGGGCTGGGATTTCACTCATGGACGTCCGGGTTGAAGCGCAGATCCTGGTGGTGGAGGCGGTGCCCGAGCTTGTCGCGCTTGGTCTCGAGGTAGCGGCGGTTCTCGGCATTCGGCGGCGTCTCGATGGGCACCTGTTCGACGACCGTCAGCCCGAACCCTTCGATCCCCGTGAGCTTCTTCGGGTTGTTGGTGAGAATCCGGATCGTCGTCAGCCCGAGATCGGCGAGGATCTGGTTCCCGATCCCCCAGTGCCGCGCGTCGGCTGGGAAGCCGAGCTCGAGGTTCGCCTCGACCGTGTCGAGCCCGTTCTCCTGCAGCTCGTAGGCCTTGAGCTTGTTGAGGAGGCCGATGCCGCGACCCTCCTGGGCCATGTAGAGCAGCACGCCGCAGTCTTCTTCGGCGACCTGGGCGAGAGCCTGCTCGAGCTGCACGCCGCAGTCGCACCGCAGCGAGTGGAAGACGTCGCCGGTCAGGCACTCGGAGTGGACGCGGACGAGCACGTTCTCGGCGCCGTCGACTCGCCCCTTGACCAGCGCGAGATGGTGCTTTCCCGTCAGCGTCTCGCGAAAGGCCACGGCCGTGAAGTCGCCGTACGCGGTGGGAAGCCTGACAGAGACCGTCCGCTCGACAAGCTTCTCGGTCCGTCGCCTGTACTCGATCAGGTCGCCGACGGTGATCAGCTTGATGTCGTGGAACTCGCAGAACTCGAGCAGGTCGGGCACCCGAGCCATCGTTCCGTCCTCGTTCATCACCTCGCAGACGACGCCCGCCGGGGTCAACCCGGCCAGCCGTGCGAGATCAACGGCCGCCTCCGTCTGGCCCGATCGCTCGAGCACCCCGCCCGCGCGGGCGCGAAGCGGGAAGACGTGGCCCGGCTGGACGAGGTCACCGGGGCCGTGTCGGTGGTCGATCGCGGTCTGAATCGTCCGCGAGCGGTCCGCAGCGGAGATCCCGGTCGTCACGCCCTCACGGGCCTCGATCGAGACGGTGAAGGCGGTCTGGAGCGGCGCCTCGTTGTTCTCCGCCATCGGCTTGAGCGCCAGCTCGTCGCACCGCTCCGGCGTCAAACAGAGGCAGATCAGGCCGCGGGCGTGGGTGGCCATGAAGTTGATCGCGTCGGGGGTCGCGAACTGCGCGGCGATCGTGAGATCGCCCTCGTTCTCCCGGTCGGCAGCGTCGACGACGACCACGAACTTCCCTGCGCGGATGTCCTCGATCGCCTCTTCGACCGTGGCGAAGTCGGTGTCTATGCGCGTCGCCATCTCGCTCATCGTAACCCCGGCGAGCCGGTCTCCCGGCCTCCGCTAGGGAAGAAGCTTCTCGACGTACTTCGCGAGGACATCGACCTCGAGGTTGACGGGGTCGCTTGGAGTCAGCCCGCCGAGCGTGGTCACCGAGAGCGTGTGCTCGACGAGGGCCACGGTGAAAGACTCGTCATCGAGCGCGGCGATCGTCAGCGAGACCCCGTCGACGGCGATCGAGCCCTTCTCGACGCAGTAACGGAGGATCTGGGGCGGCGCTTCGATCGTCAGCCGCTCGCCCTCGAACGACCTGACACGGCCCACGCCGTCGACGTGCCCCTGGACGTAGTGGCCGCCGAGCGGCTGTCCGGCCTCGATCGCGGGCTCGAGGTTCACTTCCTTGCGAAACGGCTTCGCCCGGTCGGTCGTCTCCGCCATGACGTCGAAGGAGAGCTGCCCGTTGGACGAGTCGACGACCGTCAGGCAGGCGCCGTCGACCGAGATCGACTCGCCGACCTCCGGCACCAGGCTCGATTCGACGACGAGCCGTCCGTCCTCGAAGGACACGACCCGCGCGCGCTCGCGCACGATCCCCGTGAACATAGGGCCAGGTTAGTCGCCCTCGGCGAGCGGTCAGGGCTCGTGGACATAGGCGCTCAGGAGAACGTCCTCGCCGACCGGTCGAGACTCGAAATGTGTCAGTCGGCGGGACGTGGCCGTGTCCGCCAGCAACCCCGGCCCCTCGCCTGACAGCTTGGGCGCGACGAAGACCAGCAGCTTGTCGACCAGGCCGGCGTCGACGAAGGCGGTCGCGAGCGTCGGGCCGCCCTCGAGCAGCAGCGACTGGACGCCCTCGGACGCGAGAGCGGCCAGCTCGTCCCCGAGTGGCCCGGTGCGGAGCTCCAGCTCCGACCCCGCTGGAAGTGGCCCCTGGCCGAACGCGAGGCGGCGGGGCTGACGATCGACGGCGACGTCGCGCGCATCGAGCCGCGGCTCGTCCGCGCGGACCGTCCCCATGCCGACGGCGACGGCATCCGAGGCTGTGCGCAGCTCGTGGACGAGCCGTCGGCTCTCCTCACCCGAGACCCACCGCTCGCCGGGGATCGTCAGGCGCCCGTCGAGCGTCATCGCCGCCTTGTAGGTGACGAACGGACGGCCGAGCGAGATCCACGTCCGCCAGGCCTCGTTTTGCGCCCGGGCCTCGAAGCTGTCGACGAGCTCGACGTCGACTCCAGCCCCGCGCAGCACTTCCAGCCCGCCGCCGGCCTTCGGGTTTGGATCGAGGGACCCGGCCACGACTCGTGCGACGCCGGCCTCGAGCACGGTCGTGGTGCATGGAGGCGTGTCGCCGTGGTGCGTGCAGGGCTCCATCGTCACGTACAGCGTCGCGCCGCGGGCTCGCTCCTTCGCGGCTTCGAGCGCGACCACCTCGGCATGCGGTGCGCCCTTTCGCTCGTGCCAGCCCTCGCCGACCACCTCGCCGTCGTGGACGACCACTGCGCCGACGACTGGGTTGGGATGCGTTGTTCCCCGCCCGCGCTCCGCCAGCACTATCGCTCGCGCCAGCGTCAAAGCAAGCCGGCGAGCTCGCGGTACGCCTGCGCAATGTCGTCCGCGCCGAAGATGCTCGTCCCGGCCACGAAGAGGTCCGCGCCCGCCTCCCGCAGTCGCGGGATGTTGCTGCGACCGACGCCTCCATCGACCTGGACGTGCTTCTCCGGCGGAAGCACGGCCCGGAGCCGCTCGATCCGTCCGATCGCCTCCGGCATGAACGCCTGGCCGGAGTAGCCGGGGTTGATGCTCATACAGAGGACGATGTCCACGGGGCCCGCCACCTCGGCTGCCTGTTCCGGCTCCGCTTGCGGGTTGAACGCGAGCCCGACGCCGAGGCCGTGGCCGCGAGCCTCCGCCGCCAGCGCCTCGACGTCGTCCGTCACCTCGTAATGGAAGGTGACGCTGTCGCCGCCGGCCTCCGCGATCGCTTCGAAATGCTTCGCGGGCTGGTCGACCATCAGGTGGCAGTCGAGACGCCCGCCGGCGCGGTGGACGATCGGCGAGATCCACTGAAGCACGATCGGCCCGATCGTGATCGGCGGGATGAAGTGCCCGTCGCCGACGTCGAAATGGAAGATTCGCGCGCCCGCCTCGAGGAGGATCTCGATCTGCTCGCCGAGGCGCGAGAAGTCGGCCGCGTACAGCGACGGCTCGACCTCGGGGCCGCGGACCCACTCGTCCCAGGACATCAACCTTGGATTCTCGCGATGAAGAAGCCGGACGTGCCGTGCTTGTGCGGCATCGTCAGCTGGAACTCCGGGCGACGAGGGTGCGGATACTCGCCTTCGAGGGGCTCGACCTCCAGGCCGCTGGCGTCGACGACCTCTTCGTTCTCCCCGGCGGCGATCGTGCAGACCGAGTAGGTGATCGTGCCGCCTTGGCGAACGCGCTCGGCTGCGACGCGCAGAAGCTCGAGCTGCAGCTCCGGCAGCGGCTTCGCCCGCCAGCGCAGGTCCGGCCGCGACGCGAGCACGCCGAGGCCCGAGCACGGCGCGTCGACGAGCACCCGGTCGAAACCGGTCAGCTCCGCCGGCAGCTGGCGCGCGTCCGCGTTCACGACAGTGACATTCTCGAAGCCGAGCCCCCTGACGTTCTCCTCGAGCTCCCTCGCCCGGCCCGGATGGAGCTCGACCGCGACGACCTCGGCGGCCCCCTCGGCGAGCTGGGTCGTCTTCCCGCCCGGGGCTGCGCAGAGATCGAGCACGCGGTCGCCCTCGTGCACTCCCACGGACCAGCCCGCCAGCTGCGAGCCGCGGCTTTGCGGCCACGTTCCGGTTCCGGCAACCCGCACCGCGTGCTCGGGCGGCTCGTTCTGGGCGCGCATGAGCCCGAGCGCCTCTTCAGGCCCCCACTCCCGCCACCAGGTCTGCGCAACCCAATCGGGGTAGGAGTGCTTGAGCGCGGCTTCCTCCGCGGTGTTCTCCGACAGGCCGTCGAGCAGCTCCTTGATGCCGCCGGCCGCTTTCCGCAGGACGGCGTTCACGAGGCCGGTCGCCCGCGCGGCGCCTGCGCCCCGGACGAGCTCGACAGCCTCGCTGACCGTCGCGCGCGGCGGCACAGCATCCATGAAGGCGAGCTCGTAGGCGCCGAGGCGGAGCGCGGCCCGGACTGGAACGTCGAGGTCTGAAGGCTGTCGGCCGCCGATCGCAGCGATCGCGTGGTCGAGCGTCCTGACGCGCTGGGTCGCGCCGTACGCCAGGCGCTGCGCAAAGGCGCGGTCACGCGCGTCGAGCCCGGAGGCCTCGCCCGCGAACGCGCGATCGGCGTACGCACCCTCGTCGAAGACGCGGACGAGGACTCGGTGGGCGACCCGGCGGGCGGGACTAGCGGAGGCCACGCTCGAACTCTGCGAGCGTCATCCGGCGCCCTCCCTCCGGCTGCACCTCGAGGATCTCGAGCTCGTCGTCCACGAGCCGTGAGCGCCAGACGATTACCGGCCGGCCGTGAAGCTCGCCGCGGGCGCCGATGTGGGGAGAGAGCGCCCGGATTCGATTGTGCAGTTCCTCCGGCGGCCGCGACCAGTCCAGCTCCCGATCGGCCGCGCGGATCTTCTCGGCGTAGGTGACCTCGCCCTCCTGGGCGGTGAACTGCTGCAAGGCCATGACGCCGTCGAGAAGCTCCGAGCCCATGTCCGCCGCCCGCTCGAACACCACGCCGGCGTCCTCGTCCGGGCCGATCGGAAAGTCGCCTGAGGCGCCGATCGGGCCCGCGTCGAGCTCCTCGACGAGGCGGATGATCGAAACACCTGTCTCTTCGTCCCCGGCCATGATCGCCCGCTCGACGGGAGCAGCGCCTCGCCAGCGCGGCAGGAGTGAAGGATGGACGTTGAGCCAGAGCGCCTGGTCGAGGAGCTCCTTCGGAATCAGCGCGCCGTAGGCAGCGGCGGCGACGATGTCCACTCCGAGGTCGTTGAGATCCTCGGGCCGCTCGGGCTGTCGCACCTCGATTCCCAGCTCTTCAGCGACCTGCTTCGCGGGCGGTGCACCCAGCTTCCGTCCGCGGCCTCGAGGCCGGTCGGGGCGGGTGAGCAGATAGGCGATGTCGTGGCGGCGCGCCAGCCGCTGCAGCACGTCCGCACCGAAGGGCGCCGTCGCGGCGACGGCGATTCTCATGGGGTCAGGTCTTGCACTGCGACAC
>JBOHAU010000137.1:0-2390 GCA_050698015.1 Gaiellaceae bacterium | reverse complement strand
GTCGACGGCGTGGGCGGCCCCATCGTCGAGGTCGAGGCCTATGACCACGAGGATCCCGCCGCGCACGGCTACGGCGGGCGCACGGACCGCAACGCCTCCATGTTCGGCCCGCCCGGACGTGCCTACGTGTACCGCTCGTACGGCGTCCACTGGTGCCTGAACTTCGTGTGCGAGGAAGAGGGCTCGGCGAGCGCAGTCCTGATCCGCGCTCTCGAGCCGGCACACGGCCTCGACGCCATGCGCGAGCGCCGCGGGCTCGACGACCCACGCCTGCTCTGCGCGGGGCCAGGCCGCCTTTGCCAGGCGCTCGGCATCACACGGGCCCACGACGGCTTCGCGCTGGACGAGCCGCCGTTCGAGCTCCTCGTCCGCGAGACGGAGCCGAAGATCGCCGCCGGCCCCCGAATCGGGATCACGAAGGCGGCCGACCGGCCTTGGCGCTACGGCCTCGCGGGCTCGCGGTTTCTCAGCCGGTCGATGCGATCAGTCTGATCGGAAGCCCCGGCGCCGCCGCCACTCGTCCGCCCTTCGGCTTTTGCCTGACCACCCTGCCGACCTGCGACCCGCCGACGACAGCGGGCTGGAGGTTGAGCCGCTCGAGCTGCTGCACCGCCCGGGATACGGGCATTCCGACAACATTCGGGACGATCCCGAACCGGGGCTTGGCGAGGATCAGCGTCACGTTGTCGTAGGCGGAGAGCGTTCCGCGCCTCGGGATTTGCCCGAGAATGACGTCGAGCCGTTCGCCAGGCTTTGCCGGCCGGTAGATCAGGTCGTACTGGAGCGGCTGTGCCGCCAGCCGAGCCTTGGCGTCGTCGAGGGTGTTGCCGACGACCCGTGGGATCTCGACCTCGTTCGGCTTGCAGGGCGCCTCCCGCGGGGTCTCGCCTGAGAAGTACCAGACGCTCTTCGGCCCGCGGCAGACTCCGTTGTCGACCATGATCCGGCCGCCGCGCTGCACGACGTTCAGCGGCACCGCGTAGGGGAGGCTGGGCGGGTCGAAGTACGCGGGCTCCTCCTTCAGGTGGTTCAGCGCGGAGTCCATGAACGACTTCCAGATCAGGGCGGGATAGGTCCCGCCGGCGACGGCCTCCCCTTCGTACTCGGTCAGCATCGGGGTGAGGTTGTTCGGGTAGCCGACCCAGACGGCGACGGCGAGTTGCGGCGTGTAGCCCACGAACCACGCGTCCCCATAGTTCTCCGTCGTGCCGGTCTTGCCGGCGGCCGGACGGTCGCGGAGCTGCGCCTTCGTTCCGGTTCCCTGCCTGACGACCCCTTGGAGGATGTCGTTGATCAAATCGGCCTTCTCCGGGTTCAGGACCGGCTTCTGGACGGGAGCGTTCGCTCGGCGCTTCTCGCCGACCCGGTGCACCCACGCGATCGCACGCGGCTTGTTTCCGATGATCGAGCCGTCGACGCGGCGCCCACGGTTGGCGAAGGTCGAGAATGCGCGCGCCATCTCTAGGGGATTGACCGCCTCGGTACCGAGACCGATCGAGAAATAGTCGTTCAGGCGGCTAGAGATCCCGAGCTGCTGGGCCTCTCGGCGAACGTTTCTCGGCCCAACCAGCGCCGTGAGCTGCGCGTAGACCGAGTTGTCCGAGTGGATCGTCGCCGTCTTGAGGTTCGCTGAGCCGAGGTACTCGTCCTCGTAGTTCGCGACCGGCCAGTACCTGTCGCCGAGGAAGATCGTCGTCGGCTTGGACACGAACGTTGTCTCGGGTGAGATCCCCTGCTCGAGCGCGGCGGCCAGGACGAAGGGCTTGAACGACGAGCCGGCCTGGCGCTCGCCCTGAACGGCGAGGTTGAACTGGCTCTCCCGGAAATTCGAGCCGCCGATCATCGCCTTGACGGCGCCGTCCCTCGGGTCGATTGCGACGAGGGCTGCGGCGGGGCCGTTGTCGTCCTTGAGCCAGCGGGCGATCGCACGGTGGCCGAGCTTCTGGAGCTCGAGGTCGAGCGTCGTGTGGACGACGAGGCCGCCGCCGAAGACGCCGCGGGTCTTGTAGCGGTCGACGAGCTGCTGGGTGACGTAGTTCGCAAAGTAGCCGCCCGGCCCGCGGGTATCCGGCGGCGTCATCTTCTTCGGGAGCGGCTCGCGGTCGGCGCGCCGGAACTGCTCGGCGTCGATCGTCCCGAGCGCGAGCATGGTGCGGAGGACGGTCCTGCGGCGCAGCTTCGCGGCCCGGGGGTTCGCGACCGGGTCGTACCTACTCGGGTCGGCCGGGATTCCGGCGAGCAGCGCGACTTCCCACAGCGTCATCTTCTTCGCGCGATGGCCGAAGTACGTCCGTGCGGCCTGGTCGACGCCGTACGCCCCGTTCCCGAAGTACACGGTGTTCAGGTACGCGGTGAGGATCTTCTTCTTCGACCAGCGCTGCTCGAGGCCC
>JBOHAU010000136.1:0-22611 GCA_050698015.1 Gaiellaceae bacterium | reverse complement strand
TCGGCATCTCGATCCGGTTCAGCTTGACCGACTTGGCGTTGCGCCACTTCGTGTTCTTCACGAGCGTGACCGACGCGTCATGCCGCCAAGCGGACAGCTTGAACGGGCCGTTGGTGACGATGTTCCCCGGCTCCGTCCAGTTCTTGCCGTGCTTCTGAACGGTCCCCTTGTGCGCCGGAACGAACGAGGTGTGCGACAGCTGCTGGACGAACCAGGGCTGCGGCGAAGTCAGCGTGATCCTCAGCTTGTACGGGCTGAGGGCCTTGATGCCGACCTTCGAGCGCAGAGCACCACAGCTCGACTTACAGGTGTTGTACGCCTCTGCTCCCGCGATTCCGTAGAACTGGTACGCGTAGTCCGCACCGAGCTCGGGCGAGATCGTCCGGAGCCATGACCAGACATAGTCACCGGCGGTCGTGGGCTGACCGTTCGTCCACTTGACGTTGCGGCGAAGGTTCAGCGTGACGACCTTGCCCCTGACCGTCCAGCTAGCCGCGGCGCCCGGAAGAGCCTTGAGTCCAGGCGACGGGCCGAGCTTGATCAGCGGGTCCATCACGTTGGTGATGATGTCGGCCGACGTCGTGTCGGTGGCGAGGCCTGGGTCGAGCGACGGCGGCTCAGCGCCGATCGCCACCCGAAGCACCCCCGCGCTGGCGTCGCTCTTGTCGGACTGGGCGGTCGAGACACCGACGACGGTGAAGACCGCGATCAGGCCGACAAGGCTAGCCCAGAGAAAGCGTTTAACCATCCTTGCCTATCCCTCCTTGTTGCGTGTCCTACGTTTTCCCCCCTGAAACCGCCTTCGAGGCTGAGACCTCGGCTGCGAAGGGGCTGCAACTTACTCGAGCTCACCGAGTCCCTTCTGGGTGCCTACCTCCTTCCCTGACGACGGCGAGAATTTGTCACGGCGGGCATACCCGTCCTCTCCGCGGCGGCGAGACCGCGCGGAACCTGCGGCGTCTGCGCATGGCCGAAGGAATCGAGCTGTCGAAGCTGCCGCTCGTGAAGGTCGAGTACGGATCGCGCCTGTTCGATGTCGACAGCCGGAATCGCGCTGTTCGAGCCGTTGAATGCGATGAGGCCCGTCAGCGCCACGACAGCGACGGCCGCCGCAGCGGACCCGGCGCGGAGCGCCCCCGTGAGGAATGTGTCGAACCGGGCGCGAATGCGCGGTGGCTGGAAGGAGACGGACGGGCGTTCCATCGGAACCGCCCTGAGCGTCTCCGTCAAGCCGGTGATCGACTCCCCAAAAGCACGGCAGTCGTCACAGCGTCGCAGGTGTGCTTCGAGCAGCACGAGCTCGAACTCCGAGAGCTCGGAGTCCATATGCTGCGAGAGCTGCTGGCAGGCCCGAGCGCAGTCTGCGGGCATGATCGAGCGCATTCGCATCCAACCGTTAGACGTCCGGAGCGTGCCTGTGGTTAGTATCGAGCGCAGGCGCTTCGGGCGCCTTCTTTCAAAACCGTATGGCTACAGCCCAGAACAGCTCTAATATCGGCACGATTGTCGAGATCAAGGGCGTCGTCCTCGACGCCGTTTTTCCCGACCGGCTGCCCGAGATTTACACCGCGCTGCGCATCTCCGCCGACGGCCGTGAGCTGATCGCCGAGGTCCAGCAGCATCTCGGCGACGACCGCGTACGAGCGGTGGCGATGGACTCCACGGACGGCCTCGCGCGCGGGCTCGAGGTCGAGGACACGGGGCAGCCGATCACCGTTCCGGTGGGAGACCCGACACTCGGTCGGCTGTGGAACGTGATCGGCGAGCCGATCGACAAGGGCGACGACCCGCCGGCCGACGTCGAGCGCTGGGCGATCCACCGCGACCCGCCGAGCTTCCGCGAGCTCTCCCCGACGGTCGAGATCTTCGAGACGGGGATCAAGGTGGTCGACCTGATCGCCCCGTACGTGAAGGGCGGCAAGGTCGGCCTCTTCGGCGGCGCGGGCGTCGGCAAGACCGTTCTGATCCAGGAGCTCATTCACAACGTGGCGCGGGAGCACGGCGGCGTCTCGGTTTTCTCCGGCGTGGGGGAGCGGACGCGCGAGGGCAACGACCTCTGGATCGAGATGACCGAGTCGGGTGTGCTCGACAAGGTCGCGCTGGTCTACGGCCAGATGAACGAGCCGCCGGGGGCGCGCCTCCGCGTCGGGCTGTCCGGGCTGACGATGGCGGAATACTTTCGCGACCAGGGCCAGGACACCCTGCTCTTCATCGACAACATCTTCCGCTTCGTGCAGGCGGGCTCGGAGGTCTCGGCGCTGCTCGGCCGGATGCCCAGCGCCGTCGGCTACCAGCCGACGCTCGCGACCGAGATGGGGCAGCTGCAGGAGCGCATCACCTCGACGCGCACCGGCTCCGTCACCTCGGTGCAGGCGATCTACGTGCCGGCCGACGACCTCACCGACCCGGCGCCGGCGAACACCTTCGCCCACCTCGATGCGACGACGGTGCTCTCGCGCGCGATCGTCGAGCAGGGGATCTACCCCGCGGTGGATCCGCTGGACTCGTTCTCGCGAGCGCTCCAGCCGGGCATCGTCTCGGACGAGCACTACGAGACGGCGACTCGCGTACAGGAGGTCCTCCAGCGCTACCGCGACCTGCAGGACATCATCGCGATCCTCGGGATGGACGAGCTCTCGGACGAGGACAAGCTCGTGGTCCAGCGCGCGCGCAAGATCCAGCGCTTCCTCTCGCAGCCGAACTTCGTCGCCGAGCAGTTCACGGGCACGCCGGGCGAGTACGTGAAGCTCGAGGACACGATCAAGGGCTTCCAGGAGATACTCGACGGCAAGCACGACGATCTGCCGGAGCAGGCGTTCTACATGGTCGGGCCGATCGAGAAGGCCGTCGAGAAGGCGCGCCAGCTCGCCGGCGAAGAAGAACCGGAGCAGAAGCCCGAGGAGCCCGCCGAAGCCGCGCAAGAAGACGAGCGCGAGCCCGAGCCCGTCAGCGCCTGAGTGCCTCTCCCGGCAATGCATGCCGGTCTCTGGCCCGCGATCACGCGGCGCCAGAGCCCACCCTCCGCCTCACCAAGGTCTACTGACCTTGGCTCGTTGGAGTGCGAACTCTCGCTTGGTGCTCGCGACCCAGAAACTCGGCGGCATCACCGGAAGAGGCACTAATGGCGCAAGACCGCCGAACCTTCGACCTTTCGCTCGTCACGCCGGAGGGGCCGGCGTTCGAGGGCGAGGTCGAGATGCTGGTCGTTCCGGGCGCGGCAGGCGAGATCGGCATCCTGGCGCGCCACGCGCCGCTCGTCGCGACCTTGAAGGCCGGCGGCACCCGCGTCTACATCCGGCGTGAGGAGGAGGAGATCCGCGAGTTCGCGACGGGGCCCGGGTTCTTCAAGGTGGAGCAGGACCGCGCGCTCGCGCTCGTGGACGACGCGGTTGACGCGCGGCACATCGACCCCGAGCGCGCCCGGCAGCAGCTGGAGGAAGCGCAGGCGGAGCTCGAGCGGATCGAGCGCGGCGAGTCGGACGCCGACCGCTGGCAGGTCGAGCAGCGAATCGCCCACGCCCAGAACCAACTCGACGTGTATGCGGGTGGCGGCAGCGTGCGGATCCGGCCGGTGGCGGCGCCTGCCGGCTAGCGCAGGCTAGACTGAGCTCACCCGGAACTTTGAAAGGCAGCTTGGCGACCGGGTTACCAAACGCCTAAAGAGCCGCGGAGCCTTCGCTCCCGACCTCTTAGGCGGGAGCGTTTTTCATGAAGGCGACGATCGAACAACTTCGAGAGCTTCTGGACGAGCGGATCGTGCTGCTCGACGGGTCCTACGGCGTGCTGATCCAGAAGACGGTCCGCGGCGAGGACGCTTACCGCGGCGAGCAATTCGCCGACCACCCACGCGACGTCGCGGGCGATCCCGACCTCTTGAACCTCACCCAGCCGGACGTGGTGGCGGACATCCACCGGTCCTACTTCGAGGCGGGCGCCGACGTGCTCACGACGAACACGTTCACCGCGACGACGATCGGGCAGGCGGACTACGGCCTCGAGGGCTACGCACGCGAGATGAGCCTCGAGGGCGCGCGCCTCGCGCGCAGGGCGGCGGACGAGGTCGACCACCCGGCGTGGGTCGTGGGCTCGATCGGCCCCTTGAACGTCTCGCTCTCCTTGTCTCCGAAGGTCGACGATCCCACCTACAGGAGCGCCACGTTCGACCAGGTGCGCGGGGCGTACGGGGAGCAGATCGAGGCGCTTGCCGAGGGCGGCGTCGACATGCTCCTGGTCGAGACGATCTTCGACACGCTGAACGCCAAGGCCGCGCTCGTCGCCGCCAAGGACGTGGCGCCCGAGCTGCCGCTGTGGATCTCATTCACGGCCGTCGATCGCAGCGGGCGCAACTTGTCCGGTCAGACCGTCGAGGCCTTCTGGGCGTCGGTCGAGCACGCCGAGCCGCTCATCGTCGGCGTCAACTGCTCGCTCGGCGCGACCGAGATGCGCCCGTTCGTCGAAGACCTCGCCCGGGCGGCGACCACGTACGTGGGCTGCTATCCGAACGCAGGGCTGCCGAACCAGTTCGGCGAGCACGACGAGCAGCCCGGGGACACGAGCCGCTTCCTGCGCGAGTTCGCCGAGGAGGGCCTCGTCAACGTGGTCGGCGGCTGCTGCGGGACAACGCCCGAACACATCAGCGCGATCGGCGCTTCCGTTAAGGGTCTGACCCCCAGACACGTCCCGGCGAGACAGGGGAGGCCGCGCTTCAGCGGCCTGGAGCCGTTTGAGATCGGCCCCGACACCGGCTTCGTGATGGTCGGCGAGCGGACGAACGTGACCGGGTCGGCGCGTTTCCGGAGCCTGGTCGAAGCCGACGACTTCCAGGGCGCCGTCGACGTCGCGCTGGAGCAGGTGCGCGGCGGCGCGAACTTCCTCGACGTCAACATGGACGCCGACCTGCTCGATGCGGAGCGGGCGATGACGACCTTCCTGAACGTCATCGCCACTGAGCCGGAGGTCGCACGCATCCCGATCATGGTCGACAGCTCACGCTGGTCTGCGCTCGAGGCCGGCCTCAAGTGCATCCAGGGCAAGGGTGTCGTCAATTCGATCAGCCTCAAGGAAGGGGAAGACGCCTTCCTCGAGCAAGCACGGACGATTCGCCGTTATGGCGCGGGTGTCGTGGTCATGGCCTTCGACGAGAAGGGACAGGCCGACACCGTCGAGCGCAAGGTCTCGATCTGCGAGCGCGCGTACCGGCTGCTGGTGGAGCAGGCCGGGTTCCCGCCTGAGGACATCATCTTCGACCCGAACGTGCTCGCGATCGCGACCGGGATCGAAGAGCACGACGAGTACGCCAAGAACTTCATCGATTCCCTGCCGCTGATCAAGGAGCGGTGCCCCGGCGTCCTGACGAGCGGCGGCATCTCGAACCTGTCGTTCTCATTCCGCGGCAACGACGTCGTGCGCGAGGCGATGCACGCGGCGTTCCTCTACCACGCGATCCAGGCCGGCCTCGACATGGGCATCGTCAACGCCGGCCAGCTGGCGGTCTACGAGGTCATTCCGCCGGACCTACTCGAGCATGTCGAGGACGTCATCTTCAACCGGCGGCCCGATGCAACGGAGCGGCTCGTCGTACTCGCGGACAGCTACCGAGGGGAGGGGACGCGACGCGAGCTGGACGTTGCCTGGCGCGACGCTCCGGTCGAGAAGCGAATCGAGCACGCGCTCGTCCATGGGATCGTCGACCACATCGAGGCCGACGCCGAGGAGGCGCGCCAGGCGTACGAGCGGCCCCTGGACGTCATCGAGGGGCCGCTGATGAACGGGATGCAGGTCGTCGGCGATCTGTTCGGCTCCGGGAAGATGTTCCTGCCGCAGGTCGTCAAGAGCGCGCGTGCGATGAAGCGGGCTGTGGCCTACCTGGAGCCGTTCATGGAGGAGGAAGCGGCGGGCGCTCCCCGGCAGGCCCAGGGCAAGGTCGTCCTCGCCACGGTCAAGGGCGACGTCCACGACATCGGCAAGAACATCGTCGGAGTCGTGCTCGGGTGCAACAACTACGAGGTCATCGACCTCGGCGTGATGGTGCCGGCCGACCGGATCCTGGACACGGCCGTCGCGGAACGCTGCGACATCGTCGGCCTCTCCGGGCTGATCACTCCGTCGCTGGACGAGATGGTCAACGTCGCGAAGGAGATGGAGCGGCGCGGGTTCGAGCTGCCGCTCCTGATCGGGGGCGCCACGACCTCCAAGCAGCACACCGCGGTCCGGATCGCGCCGGCCTATGGCCGTCCCACGGTCCACGTCCTCGACGCGTCGCGCGTCGTCGGCGTCGTCTCGAACCTGCTCGACCCGGTACGGCGGGCGGTGCTCGAGCAGGAGAACGCTGAGCTGCAGGAACGGATGCGCGACCAGCACGCCGAGCGCGACCGCAAGCCGCTGCTCCCGATCGAGGACGCACGCGCGAACCGTGAGCCGGTCGAGTTCGACGATCTGGCCACGCCGCAGTTCATCGGCACGCGAATCGTCGAGCCGCAGCTCGACGAGCTCGTGCCGTACGTCGACTGGCAGTTCTTCTTCCACGCGTGGGAACTGAAGGGCAAGTTCCCGGCGATCCTCGAGCAGCCCGCCGCGCGCGAGCTCTACGACGACGCGCAGTCACTGCTCGGCGAGCTGACAAGTAACAAGTTGCTAAAAGCCAGAGGGGTCTACGGCTTCTGGCCGGCGTCGGCCGACGGCGACGACATCGTCCTCGCGGACGGCGCGCGGCTCCCGATGCTCCGGCAGCAGTCCGCGTATGGCGACTCCAGGCCGAATCGCTCGCTGGCGGACTACGTCGCCCCCGAGGGCGATCACATCGGAGGGTTCGCGGTGTCGATCCAGGGCGCGGACGAGCTCGCCGCCGCGTACGAGGCAGACCTCGACGACTACCACGCGATCATGGTCAAGGCGCTGGCCGACCGCCTGGCGGAGGCGTTCGCCGAGCACCTGCACGAGCAGGCGAGAAGGGACTGGTACGAGACCGGACCGCGTCTCTCCAGCGACGAGCTGATCGCCGAGCGCTTCCGCGGCATCCGCCCGGCCTACGGCTATCCCGCCTGCCCCGACCACAGCGAGAAGCAGACGCTCTTCCGACTCCTGTCGGCCGAGGAGCTCGGGATCGAGCTGACCGAGACCTTCGCGACCAGTCCGGCGGCGAGCGTCAGCGGCATCTACCTCGCGCATCCCAATGCCCGCTATTTCTCGGTCGGCCGGATCGGGCGCGACCAGGCGGAGGACTACGCCGCGCGAAAGGGAATGGCCCTCGCGGAGGTCGAACGATGGCTGCGTCCCAACCTGGCCTACGAGCCGGACGAAGTTCCGGCCGTCGCCTGAGCTATCCTGGCCCGGCGCCCGCAAGGGCGCTTTCTCCATGAAGACGACGCTCAAGCGAGGAGTCGGCCGGAGCGCCGAAGTCAACGGGAACGGTCGTGCCGTCCTTCCGCCAGGGGCACTGACGCCGATCACCCGTTACGAACAGCCGCGGAAGCGGGGCGGCTTCGTCGCGCTCATAGGACGCGTTCTCTTCTTTCTCCTCCTCGCGACGGTCTCGCTCCTCGCTGGGATCGGCGGCGGCTACTGGCTCGAGGGCGAGCAGACCGTCGTCGAGATCGACCGCGCCTCGCGGAGCGACCCGAACATTCGCAAGGCGGCCACGAAGCTCGAGATCCCGCTCCCGGACCGCCCGGCGATCGCAATCGTTGTCGGCCAGGATTTCCGCCGCTGGGCGAGGGCGGAGGAGCGCGGCGGGAGGGCCGACACGGTGATGCTCATGCGCGCCGACCCGAACGTGGGCACGCTCTCGATGCTGTCCTTCCCGCGCGACATGATGGTGGACATCCATTGTCCCGGCCGCGGCTCGTTCCCCGGCCCGATCAACTCGGCGTACGCCCTGTGCGGGCTGCCCGGCACGGTCGAGACCGTGAAGCGGCTGACCGGCGTCCCGATCCACTACCTCGTGACGATCGACTACCGGGGCTTCATCCAGACGGTCGACAAGCTCGGCGGCGTGTGGCTCGACATCGATCGCCGCTACTTCAACGACAACTCGGGCGGCGGGCCGACCTTCCCGCCGATCGACCTCCAGCCCGGGTACCAGGAGCTGACCGGGCGCCAGGCGCTCTCGTTCGTGCGCTACCGGCACACGGACTCAGACCTCTACCGGATCGAGCGCCAGCGACTGTTCATGCGCGCCCTCAAAGAACGGCTCTCGAGCTCCTTCAAGCTGACCGCGATCCCGAAGCTGACCGGCGTCGTCCGCAAGAACGTGAAGATCGGCAAGGGCGGGAACAGGGCTCTCGATCCGGACGAGATGCGCGCGTGGGCCTTCTTCGCGCTCGAGCTTCCTTCGGGCCGGGTGTACCAGTCCAAGATCGGAGGTCTCTCCGGCTACGCGCAGCTGACGACCGACCCGTCCAACATCCAGGCGGCCGTCGAGGAGTTCCAGTCCCCGGACGTGAACGCGGGGGAGAAGGCGACCGCCGCGGCGCTCGGCCAGCGGCCGAAGATCGCCGGGTCGAGGGCGCCCGCTCCGGGTCGCACCTCGATCGTCGTGCTCAACGGCAACGGGATCACCGGCTCCGCTGCGAACGCGAGCTTCCTGCTCGACCGCCGCGGCTACCGGATGCTGCCTCCGCCCGAAGGAGTTCTCGCGAACGCACCGAGCAGGGTCTTCCGGACGCAGGTCTACTTCGATCCGTCCCAGCGCGGCTCGCGGGCCGCCGCTCGGGGGGTGGCGAACCTGTTCGGCTCGGCTGACGTCAAGGGGGCGATGACACCGCTGATCGCCCCCTTTGCGAATACGGCGATGGTGGTCGTCGTCGCCGGGCAGACCTTCCACGGAACGCTCGCCCCGGCGCCTGTCGACCGGACGCCGGAACGGCAGCCGCCGAACGTCGTCCGCAACCCGGCCGCGACGCTCGGCAGCCTGCGCGCGGTCCGTCGCAAGGCCGGCTTCCCGCTGATGGTCCCCAGCCTCGTCGAGCGCAGCTCGACCGTGCACTACGAGAACGGCACGCGGCTCTACTGGGTGAACAAGAAGCACAAGGCCGCGCGGATCACCTTCCGCACCGGCGCGCAGGAGTACTGGGGCATCCAGCAGACGACGTGGGACGACGCGCCGGTGCTCGGCGCCAAGAACGTCTCGCGGCGGATCGGGAGCCGCGACTTCGACCTCTACTACGACGGCGCGCACCTGCACATGGTCGTGCTCCGGACCGACCGGGCGACCTACTGGGTCGTGAACACGCTGCGGGACTCGCTCTCGAACGAGACGATGCTCTCGATCGCGCGCGGGCTGCGCCCGCTCGAAGGAAAGAAGAAGTCGCGGTGAGCAAGATCGGAATCTTCGGCGGGGGCCACGTCGGCCTCGTGACCGGAGCAGGGTTCGCGGCACTGGGCCACGACGTCACGATTCGCGAGATCCTGGTCGAGCGCGTCGACGATCTGCGGGCGGGACGGCTGCCGATCTACGAGCCCGGTCTCGCGGAGCTGTTCGAGGAAAACCACGACCGTCTCGCCTTCACGACCGTCCCCGAAGAGGCGGCTGAAGGAGCGGACGCGATCTTCGTCTGCGTCGGGACGCCGCCGACGTACTCCGGCGACGCCGACCTGTCAGCAGTCTGGACGGTGCTCGACGACCTGCGTGGGAGCGTCTCGAGCACGGTGCTCGTCATGAAGAGCACGGTTCCGGTGGGTACCGGCGAGAAGGTCCGCGCGGCGCTCGACACGCGTGGCCTGACCGACGTCGGCTACGTCTCGAACCCCGAGTTCCTCGCCGAGGGCAGCGCGATCCACGACTTCATGAACCCCGATCGGATCGTGATCGGGTCGGACGACGACGCCGCGGGCGACGTGGTCGAAGAGCTTCACTCAGGCGTGGGTGCGCCGGTCGTGCGGATGGACGTCCCCTCGGCCGAGATGGTGAAGCTGGCGGCGAATGCGTTCCTCGCCACGCGGATCAGCTTCATCAACGAGATCGCCAACGTCTGCGAGGTCACCGGCGCCGACGTCGAGGAGGTCGCGCGCGGCATCGGCCTCGACCACCGGCTCGGGCCGCACTTCCTGCGCGCGGGCATCGGCTTCGGCGGATCGTGCTTCCCGAAGGACGCCTCGGCCTTGAAGCAGCTCGCCTCGAACTCGGGGTACCACTTCCAACTCCTCTCGGCCGTGATTGAGGTCAACGAGCTTCAGAAGCGTCGCGTGATCTCGAAGCTCGAGAAGCACCTGGGCCGGTTGCGCGGCAAGCGCGTCGCCCTGCTCGGGCTCGCCTTCAAGCCGAACACTGACGACATGCGCGAGGCGCCCAGCGTCGTGCTGGCCTCGCGGCTGCTTGCCGAGGGTGCCGAGGTGCGCGGCTGGGATCCCGTCGCGCGGCCCGGCGACCTGCTCAAAGGCGTCACGATCTGCGAGACCGTCCTCGAGGCCGTCCAGGGTGCAGACGCCGCGGTCGTCGTGACCGAGTGGGCGGAGCTGCGCGAGTTCGCGTCACCGGCGGTGCGGGACGTCATGCGGACGCCTCTGATCGTCGACGGCCGCAACCTGCTCGACGCGAAGGCGGTTCAGGAACTCGGCTTCACCTACGAAGGCATCGGCCGCGCGAGCTCGCCGTTCGCCGGGCTCCCCGAGACGGCCGAGCCCGAGCACGAGACCACGGCGTAGTGCCTTCAGAGGCGATCATCCTCGCCGGCGGCAAGGCGGAGCGGCTCGGCGACGCCGCCGAAGGGAAGCCCAAGGCGCTCGTCCCGATCGCCACCCGGCCCCTAGCGGCCTACCAGATCGCCTTGCTCGTGAAAGGCGGTGTCCGTCGCGTGATCATCAGCTGCTCGGCGGGGCAGGAGGAGCTCTTCGAGCGCGAGCTCGGCGGGCTCGGAGTCGAGCTCGTCACGGTCGGAGAGCCAGAGCCGCTGGGTCGGGGAGGAGGGCTCCGCCTGGCGGCTCAGGCGCGGCAGACCGAGGGCCCGGTTTTCGCGCTGAACGGTGACGAGCTCTTCGACCTCGATCCGCGCGAGCTCTTCGACGCCCATGCTCCACGCGGCGGTGCGGCGACGATCACGATCGCTCCGCTGCAGAGCCAGCTCGGGATCGTCGAGGTCGACGAGGACGACGTCGTACGGAGCTTCCGGGAGGCTCCGAGGCTGCCCTACTGGGTCAACACGGGCCTCTACGTGCTGGAGGAAGAGGCGATCGCACGGCTCCCGGAGCGCGGCGACCACGAGTCGAGCACCTTCCCCGAGTTGGCCGACGAGGGCCGGCTGCGCGCCTTTCGCCATGAAGGCCTCTGGCTGACCGTGAACACCCCGAAAGACCTGCGCCGGGCCCAGGGATACGTCGAATCGCACCCCGGACTTCTCGATGTGGGGTAGTGGGATGATCCGTCGGTGTCCGACCGCAGGCTCTCCTCGCCGAACTTGAAGGGCAGCGATCAGTTCGCGTTCGAGCCTGAGCGGGTCGAGAAACCCTGGGGCTACGAGCTGATCTGGGCGCGGTCCGAGCACTACGCGGGCAAGCTCCTGTCGGTCAACGCCGGGCACGCGCTGTCGCTCCAGTTCCACCGCGAGAAGGACGAGTCGTGGTACGTGCTCGAGGGTCGGGCCGAGCTCGAGTTCGCCGCGCCCGGCGAGAAGGCGACGTCCAGGGAGGTCGTAAAGCCTGGAGCGGCCTTCCGACTCACGCCGGGGACCGTCCACCGGATCCGCGCCATCGAGGACACCGTCATCGTCGAGGTCTCCACGCCCCAGCTCGACGACGTCGTCCGGCTCGAGGACTCATACGGCCGCGCCGACGAACCTTAACATGCTTGTGGTAAGGTTCGTCCGATGGAGGGATTGACCGTCGGAGCAGCGGCGCAATCGACCGGCTGGTCGGCGCGGATGCTGCGCTACCTCGAGCAGGCCCTCCTGGTCGTCCCCGCGCGGTCGCCCGCCGGGTATCGCCTCTACGGGCTGCAGGAGCTGAACCAGCTCCGCTCGCTGCGGCAGCTGCGACGGCGGTTCGGGCTCGAGCTGACCGACGTGGCGTTCGCCGCCCGGCTCCGGCGAGACCCAGAGCTCCGGGGCGCGGTCGACATGTGGCTCGCCGGGGCCGACGTTCGCGCGGGCGACTGGGTCGACTGGGAGCAGCGAAAGCACGAGCGGCTCCTGGCCGCCTGAGACCTTGGATCTAGACTCAGGACCGAGAGAGGAGTGAGCGAATGGCTGTAACGAGGCGCTACGACGTCAAGGATCTCGCCCTCGCCGACGAGGGAATCAGGCGAATCGCCTGGGCCGACCGGCAGATGCCTGTGCTTGCTGCGATCCGCGAGCGGTTCGAGGCCGAGCAGCCACTGTCCCGCTATCGGATCTCCGCTTGCCTCCACGTGACGACCGAGACCGCGAACCTCGCCCGGACCCTCAAGGCGGGAGGCGCCGACGTCGTCCTCTGCGCGTCCAATCCGCTCTCGACGCAGGACGACGTCGCGGCGGCCCTCGTCGAGGAGTTCGACATCTCGGTCTTCGCGATCAAGGGCGAAGACAACGACACCTACTACCAGCACATCGAAGCTGCGGTCGACCACAAGCCGCACCTGACGATGGATGACGGCGCCGACGTGATCGGCGTGCTCCATTCCCACCGACGCGAGCAGCTGGGCGACATCATCGCCGGCACCGAGGAGACGACCACCGGCGTCATCCGCCTGAAGGCGCTCGAGGCCGACGGTGCGCTGGGCTTCCCGATCATCGCTGTGAACGAGGCGAAGACCAAGCACCTGTTCGACAACCGCTATGGGACGGGGCAGTCGACGATCGACGGGATCATTCGCGCGACGAACATCCTCCTCGCCGGGAAGCGCTTCGTGGTCGCCGGTTACGGCTGGGTCGGCAAGGGCGTCACGATGCGGGCGAAGGGGTTGGGGGCGCACGTGATCGTCACCGAGGTCGACCCGGTGCGGGCGCTCGAGGCGGCGATGGACGGCTTCGAGGTGATGTCGATGGCCGAGGCAGCCGAGGTCGGCGACATCTTCTGCACGGCCACCGGCAACAAGTCGGTGATCACGCGCGACCACATGGTTCGGATGAAGGACGGCGCGATTCTCGCGAACACGGGTCACTTCAACGTCGAGATCGAGATCTCGGCGCTCAGGCAGCTCGCGACCGAGGTGCGCGAGTCCCGCGCGTTCGTCGAGGAGTTCGCGCTCGAGGGCGGGAAGCGGCTCTACCTGCTGGGCGATGGCCGGTTGATCAACCTCGCCGCGGCCGAGGGACACCCGGCACTGGTGATGGACATGTCCTTCGCCAACCAGGCGCTCGCGGCCGAGTACGCGGTCGAGCACGCCGCCGAGCTCGAGCGGAAGGTCTATCCGGTTCCGGACGAGATCGACCGCGAGATCGCACGCCTCAAGCTGGAGACCATGGGTATCACCATCGACCAGCTCACCGAGGAGCAGGCGAACTACCTGGCCTCGTGGTCCGAAGGGACGTAGGCGTGTCTCGCTCAGCGAGGCACTGCTGAAGGCGATCGTGCTGGCGGCCGGGTACGCGACCCGGCTCTCCCCGCTCACGGACTCCATTCCCAAGGTCCTCCTGCCCCTCGCGGGGCGGCCGATGCTCGACTACCTGCTCGACCGGCTCGAGGCCGTCGACGAGATCGACCGAATCCACGTCGTCACCAACGCCCGCTTCGCCGGCGACTTCGGCGGCTGGGCGTCGAAGCGGTCGGGGCTGCGGCCGATGGCAGTCTGGAACGACGGGACGACGAGTAACGAGGATCGACTCGGCGCGATCGGCGACATCCGCTTCACGATCGACGAGGCTGGCCTCGAGGGCGAGGAGCTCCTGGTCGTGGCGGGCGACAACTTGATCGAGTACCGCCTCGAGGACTTCGTCCGCTTCTGGCGGGAGAAGGGGGACGGCGCGGCGATCGCCGTGCACCGCGTGCCGGATCCCGAGCTGCTCAAGCAGTACGGCGTCGCGGAGCTCGATGCCGACGACCGCGTCGTCTCGCTCGAGGAGAAGCCGGCGGCGCCCCGCAGCGATCTGGCCGCGACGGCCGCGTACCTGTATCGCCCCGAGGACGCCTCGCTGATCGGCCCCTACCTCGACGAGGGGAACCCGCCCGACGCACCTGGGAACTTCACGGCCTGGCTCTACCGGCGTGCGCCGCTGTACGGCTACCGGTTCGAGGGCGGGTGGATGGACATCGGCGATCCCGAGCAGCTCTTGGAAGCCGACAACCGCATGCGGGCCCGGCTCGGCCTCGGCGCTCGGACGGAGTACTCGCTCGCGTCCTAGCGGCGCGGGGCACCAAAGTCACACCTTCGGCGCAGTCTCGTCACCCACACGTGCGCCTTTGCCGCGTAGGTTCGGACGAATGTGCTGCTCGACCTGCTGGTTCCTCGCCGCTGCGCCGCTTGCGGTCGGCTCGGAGCGGCGGTCTGCGCCCGCTGCCTCGCTCTGCTGCCACGTCTGCTCGGCCCCTCGTGTGCGCGCTGCGGCGCGCCCACCGCCTGGCCGGTCGACCGCTGCCTCGAGTGCTCGGGGCGTCGGCTCGCGTTCGCCTCCGCGCGCGCCGCCGTCGCCTATCACGGGCCGGTGCGCCCACTGGTCGCGGCGTGGAAGGAACGCGGTCTGCGCACCCTCGCCGCAGAGGCGGCAGACGTCATCGTCAAGACGCGCGAGAGACCCGACGCGGACGCCCTCGCCTTCGTCCCGGCCGACGGGGACCGAAGCGTCAAGCGCGGCCACCATCCGGCCGAGCGGCTGGCGCTCGAGCTCGGCGAGCGCTGGGATCTGCCGGTCGTACGTGCGCTCCGCCGGACGCGCTCGGCCAGGCCGCAGCGCGGGCTGAGCCTGCCCGCCCGGCGGACGAACGTCGCCGGCGCCTTCCTTGCGCTCTCGCGAGTCCCAAGCCGGCTCGGCCTGATCGACGACGTGTACACCACCGGAGCCACGGCGTCGGCGGCGTCGTCGGCGCTGCGCCGTGCGGGCGCTCGGCGTGTCGAGGTCGTCACGTTCGCTCGAACCATCCGAACACTAGAATCGACTCACCGAAGCTGACTGCCGTCGATCTGGGGAGGTCATCTGATGCGACTCCAGGTGAAGGGGAAGAACGTCGAGGTGACCGACTCGATTCGGCAGTACGCCCAGGAAAAGCTCGGGAAGCTGGAGCGGCAGCTCGCCGACCCGACCCGCGTCGAGCTCGAGCTCGCGGTCGAGCGGAATCCGTCGATCTCTGCGAACCACGTCGCCGAGGCGACGATCTGGACGAAAGGGCCGGTGCTTCGCGCGCGGGAGGCCTCCGCCGATCACAAAGCTTCGATCGACCAGCTCGTCGACAAGCTCGAACGGCAGGTGAAGCGCTATCGGGAAAAGCGCAGGCGCTATCGAAGTGCCCCGCAAGATCAGTCGATCCCGGAGAATGCGGTTCCGGTGGAAGCCGAGCCTCGCATCGTCAAGACCAAGCGCTTCCCGGTGAAGCCGATGAACCCCGAAGAGGCAGTGCTCCAGCTCGAGCTCGTCGGCCACGACTTCTTCGTCTTCCAGAACGCCGAGACGATGGAAGTGAACGTCGTCTACCGGCGCCGCGACGGCTCGTACGGGCTGATCGAGCCCCAGCTCTAGCCACAGCAGTGCCGATCTGGCGGCGAGAGAAACCGGCGCACGAGGAGCTCGCCGAAGGCACCGACCTGCTGGACTGGGAGCCGCGGGAAGGCCTTGCTCCGTCGCATCACATGGGCTTCCTCGACGTACTGCACGGAGGGAGACCGCGCAGCTGGGACGCCGTCGCAACGGCGGAGGCTCCTGGATTGGAGGGGGACGAGCTCGAGTTCACCGCGCTTCCCGACGGGACCCTGCTCGTTGACGTCGAGCTTCCCGACGGCGCGTTGTCGCCGCTCGCCGACGCGCTGGAGCAATCAGTCACCGCGCCGTACCGAGCGAGAGCCGTGCGGAGCGAGGGAGACGTCTGGGGCGTCGCGGCCAACCGGATCGACGTGATCGAAGTGCCGGAGGAGATCGAGGGCGACACCGTCAGCCTCGCCGTCAAAGGGGACCAGCGGACGTTCCTGATCGACGACCGGCCGGGCTGGGGGGACGTTCCGACCTTCGAGTCCTATGCACTCCAGCGCCACCGTGAGTACGTCCTCCATGCCGAGCGCCTCGACGGCGATCTCTGGTCGGTGAAAGTGAACGCGCTTTAGGAGGGATTGGCGTCCCTCCTGCCGCGCGCTCACGGTCTGGCCGGAAAGCTCCGATACCCTAGTTCCGTGGCTCAGCAGCTCGGCAGCTTCGAGAAATTCCTCCGCGTCGGCGAAGGCCGTCGGGTCAAGCAACTCAAGAAGCAGGCGGACTACATCACCTCGGTCGAGCCCGAGTTCGAAGCCCTCTCGGATGTTGAGCTCGCCGCGAAGACGCCGGAGTTTCGCGAGCGGATCGAGCGCGGCGAAGCACTCGAAGAACTGGTCTTCGAGGCCTACGCCGCCGTTCGCGAGGCGTTCAAGCGCACGATGGGCGTCCGGCTTTTCGACGTCCAGCTGATGGGTGGCATCGTCCTGCACGAGGGCGACATCGCCGAGATGAAGACGGGTGAAGGAAAGACCTTCGTCGCCGTCCAGCCTCTGTATCTGAATTCGCTCGGCGGCTCGAACGTCCACCTGGTGACGGTCAACGACTATCTCGCCAAGCGCGATGCCGAGTGGACGAAGCCCGTGTGGGAAGCGCTGGGGATGCGGGTCGGCTACATCGAAAACATGATGCCCTTCCGGGAGCGGCGGGAGGCCTATGCAGCGGACGTGACCTATGGGACGAACTCCGAGTTCGGCTTCGACTACCTCCGAGACAACATGGCCGTCTCGCTCGAGGGCGCCGTCCAGCGCGGTTACACGTACGCGATCGTCGACGAGGTCGACTCGATCCTGATCGACGAGGCGCGGACGCCGCTGATCATCTCCGGCGAGCCGGAGGTCGCCGCGCAGACCTACTACGACTTCGCGCGCGTCGTGAAGACGCTCCAGGGCAAGCAGAGCGAGGGCGTGACGCCGAAGGGCGTCGACGAGACCGAGCAGTCGGGGCTCGACTACACCTACGACGAGAAGCACAAGACGGTCTCCCCGAGCCAGTCCGCGATCGACAAGGTCGAGCGCGCGCTCGGGATCGAGAACCTCTACGACCCGCGCAACGTCCAGCTCGTCAACCATCTGAACCAGGCGCTGAAGGCGCAGGCCCTCTACAAGCGCGACGTCGACTACGTGATCCAGGAGGGCGAGGTCAAGATCGTCGACGAGTTCACCGGTCGGATCATGGAAGGCCGCCGCTGGTCAGAGGGCCTCCACCAGGCGATCGAGGCGAAGGAGCGCGTGCGGATCCAGGAGGAGAACGTCACGCTCGCGACGATCACACTCCAGAACTACTTCCGCCTCTACGACAAGCTCGCCGGGATGACGGGCACGGCGAAGACAGAGGAGAAGGAGTTCGTCGAGATCTACGGGCTCAACGTCGTCGAGATCCCGACGAACGTCCCGGTCGCGCGCGAGGACCAGAACGACTTCATCTTCAAGACCAAGGAGTCGAAGTTCGACGCCGTGGTCGAGGACATCGCCGAGCGGCACGAGGCCGGCCAGCCCGTGCTGGTCGGGACGATCGACGTCGAGACGTCCGAGTACCTCTCCCAGATCCTCGAGCGCCGCGGGATTCCGCACAACGTCCTGAACGCGAAACAGCACGAGCGAGAGGCTGAGATCATCAAGGACGCCGGCCAGCAGAAGGCGGTGACGATCGCGACCAACATGGCGGGCCGCGGCGTCGACATCAAGCTGGGCGAAGGCGTCGTCGACCTCGGCGGCCTCTACGTGCTCGGCACCGAGCGTCACGAGGCTCGCCGGATCGACAATCAGCTCCGCGGCCGCTCGGGCCGCCAGGGCGATCCGGGCGAGTCGCGCTACTACCTCTCCGGTCAGGACCAGGTCGTCCGGCTGTTCGCCGGTGACAGGATCTACAACATCATGGACCGATTCAAGATTCCGGAAGATCAGCCCATGGAGGCGAAGATCCTCTCGAACCAGATCGAGAGTGCGCAGAAGAAGGTCGAGGAACAGAACTTCGTCATGCGCAAGAACGTCCTCAAGTACGACGACGTGATGAACACCCAGCGCCAGGTCATCTACGAGCAGCGGCGCCGCGTCCTCGAGGGCGACGACCTTTCCGAGGACGTGAAGGAGTGGATCCGCGACGTGATCGAAAGCGTCGTCGCAGAGCACACGATGGCCGAGTTCCAGGAGGAGTGGGACCTGGCCGAGCTGATCACGGCCATGGACGCGCTCTACGGAAAGACCGGCGTCGTGCTCGAGGAGATCGAGAGCAAGGACCGCGAGGAGATCGTCGAGGAGTTCCTCGAGGACGCGCTCGACGCGTACGAGGAGCGCGAGGAGACCTGGGGCGAGGAGATCGCCCGTCAGGTCGAGCGCTACGTGATCCTCCAGGTCGTCGACGCCCGTTGGCGCGAGCACCTCGAGGCGATGGACTACCTGCGCGAGGGCGTGCACCTCCGCGCGATGGCGCAGAAGGATCCGCTCGTCGAGTACCGCCACGAGGGCCACCTCATGTTCGAGCAGCTCGGGCGCGAGATTCGCGAGGAGGTCGTCTCGCTGCTCTTCCATGCGCAGGTCGAGCCCAGCGACGTCGGCGAGCTCCAGCAGGACGAGTGGTCGGACAACGGCGACTTCGCGTACGAGCACGAGTCCCTGGCGGGCTCCGACGCGATCGCGGCGGCGGGCGTCGGGACGACGGCGGGCGCCGTCGGCGGCGGAGCGACCGCGGTGGCAACGCAGCAGCCGCGCGTGGCCTCGGAGTGGGACAAGGTCGGCCGCAATGACCCCTGCCCCTGCGGCTCGGGCAAGAAGTACAAGAAGTGCCACGGGGCGTAGGAAGCCGGCCGCACCGGCAAAGCCGGCACGGCCTCTACCGGTCGACGCCGCCGCTGTCGGCGCCTTAGGTCCTGCGCGTTGTTCTGATCTCGTGGTCTCCTGACACCGCAGAAGCGGTCGAGCGACTGCAGCCGCTTGCCGACGAGGTCGAAGTGGTCGCGCCCAAGGGGCCGCCCGAGCTCAAGGCCCTCGCTGCAGACCCGCCCGACGCAATCGTCGTCGACCTCGACCGCCGGCCGAGTGACGGCCTCGTGATCGGGTACCGCGCTCCGGCGGCAGCCGGCGACGCGACACACACCGCAGGTCTTCGCCGGCGGCGAGCCCGACAAGGTGGAGCGCGTCCGCTCGATTCTCCACGACGCGCGCTTCACGGACTGGGGCGGGCTCGCCACGCAGCTCCGGACAACGATCGAGCGGCCGCCGAGTGATCCGGTCGTCCCGGATGCAATGGCGCCGTACGCCGGCGCTTCCCTCGAGCAGAAGCTCGGCCTGAAGGGCAGTGCGACCGTGAGGCTGATCGGCGCTCCGGAGCATTTCGCCGACCAGATCGAGGAGGCCCGCCGCAGCGACGGTCAAGCCGACCTCGTGATCCTGTTCGCGCGAACTCCCGCCGAGCTCGACGATGAGCTGCCCGTCGCCATGGAGTCGGTCGCCGAAGGCGGAAGCCTCTGGGTCGCGTGGCCGAAGGGCGGCAAAGGCGCGCGCGGCGAGCTCACCCAGCTCGTCGTCCGCGAGCGAGGCATGGCCGCCGGGTGGGCCGACTACAAGATCGCCTCGCTCGACGACACGTGGTCGGCGCTCCGCTTCAAGAAGCGGGACTAGCATCCCGGCATGGCCGAGCCGACGCAGACCATCGAGGAGCGCCTGGAGGGGATCGGGACCCAGCTTGCCTGGGTCCGTGATTACCTTTGACCCCGATTCGCTAGGGACTCGGCTCGCCGAGCTCGAGACGGCGATGGGCGAGCCCGGCTTTTGGGACGACCAACGGCGGGCCGCAGAGATCTCCGCCGAACACGCTCGCCTGACGAGACGCCTGGAGCGCTACAAGACGCTGACGCACGACTACGAGGAGGCGCGCGAGCTCTATGCGCTCGACGGCGACCTGGCCGACGAGCTCGACGCCCACCTCCGGCCGCTCGAGCAAGAGCTCGGGCGGCTCCGCGAGGACGCCCTCTTCTCCGGTGAGTACGACGCCGGTGACGCGCTGGTCACGATCCATGCCGGCGAGGGCGGGACCGACGCCCAGGACTGGACGGAGATGCTCGTCCGGATGTACCTCCGCTGGGCCGAGCGCCGCGGCTTCAAGGCCGAGCTCGTGGAGGCGAGCCCGGGGGAGGAGGCGGGCCTGAAGTCGGCGGCGATCACGGTCGCCGGCGAGAACGCCTACGGGACGTTGAAGGCCGAGCGCGGGGTGCACAGGCTCGTCCGGCTCTCACCTTTCGACTCGGCGCATCGCCGACAGACGTCCTTCGCACAGGTGATCGTCGCCCCGCTCGTCGGGGAGGAGGCGGAGGTCGAGATCGCCGACGAGGACCTCCGCATCGACACCTCCCGCGCGAGCGGCGCCGGCGGGCAGCACGTCAACAAGACCGACTCGGCCGTGCGGATCACGCACATCCCGACCGGGATCGTCGTGCAGTGTCAGAACGAGCGCTCGCAGTCCTCGAACAAGCAGACGGCGATGAGGATGCTGCGGTCCCGCCTCGCCGAGCTCGCCGAAGAGGAGCGCGAGGTCGAGCTGGCCAAGGAGCGCGGCGAGGCCCAGAACACGGGCTTCGGCAGCCAGATCCGCAGCTACGTCCTCCACCCGTACCAGATGGTGAAGGACCACCGGACTGACTTCGAAGTTGGCAACACGGACGGCATCCTCGACGGCGACCTCGACGGCTTCATCCAGGCCTACCTGCTCGCGAAGGCGGCGGGAAAGATTGTCTAGCAGGTCATTTAGCTAGACTCGGGCGCTGTTCCACCGCCCCCGGCGCGCCGCTATTGCGCGTATGCGATGACCGCCGTGCAAGAGACCACACTCGTCACAGATCCGCCCGTCGAGCTGCTCGAAGACGAGCGCCCGCAGGGCGACGCCGCCGCGGCCGCCGCGCGGGCCATGATCGTCTTCGAGAACGTCCACAAGGTGTACGACCCGAACGTCGTCGCGCTCGAGGGCGCCTCGTTCGTGATCGAGAAGGGTGAGTTCGTCTTCCTGGTCGGCCCGTCCGGCTCGGGGAAGTCGACGATGGTGCGGTTGCTGCTCAAGGAGCTCGAGCCGACGTCCGGCCGGATCGTCGTCGGCGGCCGCGACCTCGCGCGCCTGCGCCGGTCGAAGGTGGCCCAGTTGCGCCGGAACATCGGCTGTGTCTTCCAGGACTTCAAGCTCCTGCCGAACCGCACGACCTCGGAGAACGTCGCCTACGCCCTGAAGGTGCAGGGGGAGGGCCGCAACGCGATCCGCCGCAAGGTGCCGGAGGTGCTCAACATGGTCGGGCTCTCGCAGAAGGCGAACTCCTACCCGGACGAGCTCTCGGGCGGGGAGCAGCAGCGCGTCTCGATCGCGCGCGCCTTCGTCAACCATCCGCCGCTGCTCGTCTGCGACGAGCCGACCGGAAACCTCGACCCCGACACCTCGGTCGGGATCATGCAGCTGCTCTACCGGATCAATCGCTCGGGCACGACGGTCGTGATGGCGACCCACGATCGTGAGATGGTCGACAAGATGCGCCGCCGCGTGATCGCCCTCGAAGACGGGCGCATCGCGCGCGACGAGCGGCGGGGAGGCTACACCTCCGAATGAGGCTGAAGATGATGCTCGGCGAGGCGATTCGCTCGATCGGTGCGAACGTCTCGACCACGGTCGCGGCGACATTGACCGTCCTGATCGGGATGTTCCTGCTCGGGCTCTTCATCGCCTTCGCGAGCTACGCGAACTCGTGGAGCGACCACGTCAAGAAGGAGCTCGTCGTCAAGGTCTTCTTCGACCGCGATGCGACGCCGGCGTCGATCGAAGCAGTCCGTGTGAAGCTCGAATCGGATCCGCGCGTTGATCGCGAGAAGCTGGAGTTCATCTCCGCCGAGGAGGGGTTGAGGAGAATGCGAAAGCAGCGCCCCGACCTCTTCAATACGAGACTGCCGTACAACCCGCTCGGCCACGCCTATACGGTCGTCCCGAAACGCGCGGAGGACACCGAGGCCATTGCCGCGAGCCTGAACCCACGTCCAGCAGGCGTCCACAACGTCACGTTCGGCGAGGAGAAGGCGAAACGCATCCTCAGGGTCGCGAACGTGATCAACTCGATCTTCCTGCTCGCCGGCCTGGTCCTGCTCGTCGCGTCGACGATCCTGATCGCGAACACGATCCGGCTGTCGATCTTCTCGCGGCGGCGTGAGATCGAGGTGATGAAGCTCGTCGGGGCGACGAACTGGTTCGTCCGCGGCCCCTTCATGCTCGAAGGCCTGCTCTGCGGCCTCGGCGGCTCACTGCTCGCGGTCATCCTCCTGTTCTTGAGCAAGGAGGTTGCGCTGCCGTCGATCATCCCGCGCCTCGACAGCGGGCCGGGGGTCCAGGCGATCGCGTTCTGGGCGAACGCGCTGATCCTGCTCGGGGTCGGGCTCCTGCTCGGAGCGGCGGGCTCCGGCCTCACGCTCCGGCGCTTCCTCAGAGTCTAGGTGCCCCGACCGGCAATGCATGCCGGCTTCTGGCCCGCGATCACGCGGCGCCAGAGTCCACCCTCCGCCTCATC
>JBOHAU010000135.1:0-5930 GCA_050698015.1 Gaiellaceae bacterium | reverse complement strand
GACCAGGCTCTGCTGGTCGCGCGCCGCCCGCTTGCGGTAGTTGTCGAACTCCGCCTGGACGCGCTGGAGCGTGTCGAGCAGCTCGTCGCGCTCGGCCTGGAGCGCTTCGAGGCCGCTGGTCTCTTCGACCTCCTCGGTGTGCTCGACCTCCTCCGGCATTACGAGGTCTTGGCCTCCTCTTCGTCGATGACCTCGTAGTCGGCCTCTTCGACGACCTCGTCGTCAGAGCCGGGGGCGCCGTTGCCTCCTGTGTCATCAGGATGCGTATGCGTTTGGGCCGTCGCCTGCGCGTAGACGGCCTCGGCGAGCTTCTGCGACGCCTCCTGGAGCGCCTCGGTCTTCGCGCGGATCTCGTTGACGTCGTCCGACTCGAGCACGCCGCTGAGCTCCATCACGCGACCTTCGATCGTCGAGGCGTCGGCCTCGTCGAGCTTGTCGCGGTGCTCCTTGACCGTTCGCTCGGTCTGGTAGGCGAGCGACTCCGCCGCGTTGCGCGCATCTGCGAGCTCACGCAGGCGGTGCGCCTCCTCGGCGTGCGCCTCGGCGTCGCGGATCATCTGCTGCACCTCGTCCTCCTTGAGGCCCGAGCCGCCCTCGATCCGGATCTGCTGCTCGTTGCCGGTGCCGAGGTCCTTGGCCGAGACGTTGATGATCCCGTCCCGGTCGATGTCGAACTTGACCTGGATCTGCGGCATGCCCCGCGTCGCGGGCGGAATCCCCACGAGCTGGAACTTGCCGAGCGTCTTGTTGTAGAGCGCCATCTCCGACTCGCCCTGCAGGACGTGGATCTCGACGGAGGGCTGGTTGTCCTCGGCGGTCGTGAAGGTCTCGCCCTTGTCGGTCGGGATCGTCGTGTTGCGCTCGATCAGCTTGGTGAAGACGCCGCCCTTGGTCTCGATGCCCAGAGAGAGCGGGGTCACGTCGAGGAGCAAGATGTCCTTGACGTCGCCCTTGATCACGCCTGCCTGGATCGCGGCGCCCACGGCGACGACCTCGTCCGGGTTCACGCCCTTGTGGGGATCCTTGCCGACCAGCTCCTTGACCTTGTCGACCACGGCGGGCATGCGGGTCATGCCGCCGACGAGGACGACGTGGTCGATCGCCTTCGCGTCGAGGCCGGCGTCGGCGAGGCACTGCTTCGTCGGCCCGACCGTGCGCTCGAGCAGGTCGGCCGTGAGCTCGTTCAGCTTCGCGCGCGTGAGCTGGAGGTCGAGATGCTTCGGGCCCTCCGGCGTCGCGGTGACGAACGGGAGGTTGATCTGCGTCGTCATCGTCGACGACAGCTCGATCTTCGCCTTCTCCGCGGCCTCGTAGAGCCGCTGCAGCGCCATCTTGTCGGCGGCCAGGTCGATGCCCTGGTCCTTCTTGAACTCGGAGACCATCCAGTCGACGATCGCCTTGTCGAAGTTGTCGCCGCCGAGGTGGTTGTCACCTGCCGTCGACTTGACCTCGAACAGGCCCTCCGAAAGCTCGAGGACGGAGACGTCGAACGTCCCGCCGCCGAGGTCGAAGACGAGGACGGTCTGCTCCTCCTCCTTCTCGAGCCCGTAGGCCAGCGCCGCCGCCGTGGGCTCGTTGATGATCCGGAGGACGTTGAGCCCGGCGATCTTGCCGGCGTCCTTCGTCGCCTCGCGCTGCGCGTTGTTGAAGTAGGCCGGGACGGTGATGACGGCATCCGTCACCGCCTCGCCGAGATAGGCCTCGGCGTCGGCCTTCAGCTTCTGGAGGATCATCGCCGAGATCTCCGGCGGCGCGTACTCCTTGCCCGCCGCCTTGACCCGGACGTCGCTGTTCGGGCCCTCGATCACCTCGTAGGGGACGATCTTCATCTCCTCGTCCACCTCGGAGTGCTTGCGCCCCATGAAGCGCTTGATCGAGAAGATCGTGTTCTGCGGGTTCGTCACCTGCTGGCGCTTGGCCGGCGGGCCGACGAGCCGCTCGCCGTCGCCCGTGAACGCGACGACGGACGGCGTCGTGCGGCCGCCCTCGGCGTTCGGGATCACGGTCGGCTCACCACCCTCCAGCACCGCCATGCAGGAGTTGGTCGTGCCAAGATCGATACCGATCGTCTTTGCCATAGGTTCGTTTCCTCCGTCGGATTTAGGTGTTCTGAGTGGACAAAATCTAAGCGTGAGAGTAGCAGGTTTCTCTCGGGTAGTCTGACGCCGCCGTCTGATGCCCGACCCGCGAGTCCAGGAATACGCCCGATTGATCGTCGAGCGCTCGATCGACGTCCAACCACGGTGGCAGGTGCTGGTCATCGCGCAGCCGGCGGCGCGCCCCCTGCTCGAGGAGGTCGTGCGCGGCATCGCCCGCCGCGGCGCGTACCCGCTCGTGCGGTTCAGCTACGCGATGGAGCAGCTGCCCTTCCGGATGCTGTGGGCGGAGGAGGCGCCGCTCGAACTCCTCGACAAGCCGGCGCCGGCGGACAAGCACGTGTGGGACACGGTCGACGCCTGGATGCTCCTCGGCGCCCCCGAGAACCCACGCGAGGGCGCCGACCTACCGACTGAGCGGTTCGACCTGATGAGCAAGGGCCAGGCGGAGTTCCTCGCCCGGCGGCTCCGGCTCGAGATCCCGTGGGTGACGTGCCGCTTCCCCTGCCCTGCGCTGGCGCAGGAGGCCGGTATGGGGCTGAAGGCGTTCGAGGATTTCCTCTATGGCGCCGTGCTGCTCGACTGGGACGCCGAGGGCGAGAAGATGAAGAGGATTCAGGACCGCTTCGACCGCGCCGATGAGGTTCGTATCGTTGGCGAGGAGACCGATCTTCGATTCAGCCTCGAGGGCCGAAACGGCGACATCGACGACGGCCACGCGAACCTTCCCGGCGGAGAGGTCTTCTACAGCCCGGTCGAGGAGTCGACCGAAGGCGTGATCGCGTTCACCGAGTACCCCGCCTACCAGGAACCGGACCTCGTCGAGGGCGTCCGGATGGTGTATCGAGACGGCAAGGTCGTCGAGGCCTCGGCAGCTTCGAATGAGGAGGCCCTGGTCGCCAAGCTCGACCGCGACGAGGGTGCTCGAGTGCTCGGCGAGTTCGGGATCGGCTGCAACCCCGGGATCCAGCGCTACATGAGAAACACGCTCTTCGACGAGAAGATGAACGGAACGATTCACCTCGCAATCGGCGCGGGACTCCCGACGGTCGGCGGCAAGAACCGATCCAGCGTCCACTGGGACATGGTCAAGGACTTGAGGAACGGGGGGCGCATCGAATGCGACGGCGAGGTCGTCCAGCAGAACGGTGAGTGGCAGTTCTGAGTTCATAGAGATCGTCGAGCACGATCCGAGCTGGGCGGCGAGATTCGAGGCGGAGCGGCCGCAGCTCGCGGAGATCTTCGACGGCCGGGCCGTCGCGATCGAGCACATCGGCAGCACCTCGGTCCCCGGTCTTTCCGCGAAGCCGATCGTCGACATCCTCGTCGGGCTTCGCGAGCTCGAGCTGTCCGACGCCGAGATCGAGGCGATGGAGCGGCTGGGCTACGAGTACCTGAGCGAGTTCGGGGTTCCGGGTCGCCTCTACTTCCGCAAGGGTGAGCCACGGACCCACCACGTCCACGTCGTCGCCTACGACGCCGACCACTGGAAGCGCCACCTCGCCTTTCGCGACGCGCTTCGCAGCAACCCGGAGGAACGGCGTCGCTACGACGAGCTCAAGCGGCGGCTCGCCGCCGAGCGTCACCCGAGGGGGGTGTACTCCGAGCTGAAGACGCCGTTCATTCGCGAGGTCGAGGCCCGGGCTGTCCAGACTCGGGGCGTCGGACCAACCTCCTGAGCGTCGCCGCCGCGGCCGGCTCCGCGACCAGGATTCCCGCGAAGATCGCCGCGCAGCCCGCTAGGCCCACGAGGCCGATGCGGTCCTCGGCGAAGAGGTAGCCCGCCAGGCCGGCGAAGACGGTCTCGAGCGAGAAGATGATCGCGATCCGGGTGGCGCTCACCCGCCGCTGCGCCCAGACCTGAACGAGGTAGGCGAAGGCGACGGCGAACAGGCCGGTGACAAGGAGCGCGGCCCAGACGGTCGTCCCGTGCGGCATCGAGAGGTCGCCGAGCGCGACCGCGATCGCGCCGAAGACGAGACACGCAACGGCGATCTCGATGAAGGTGAGCGCAAAGGCGTCGAAGCGGTTGGCGTAGCGCTCGACCATGACGATCTGTAGCGCTTGGGCCGCGGCGCTGAAGAGCACGAGCAAGTCGCCCGCCGACGAGCCCTGCGGCACCCCGGAGAGCAAGGCCAGGCCGAAGAGGGCGAGTGCGACAGCGCCCCAGAGCACGCGCGGAATCGGCGTGCGAAACATCGCGAGAGCGAGCAGCGGCGTGAAGAGGACGTAGAGGCCGGTGATGAAGCCGGCGTTCGTTACCGTCGTCCGCTCGAGGCCGGCCGTTTGGAGGCCGATCCCGAGCGCGATCAGCACACCGAGGACCCCGCCCGCGAAGAGGCCGTCGCGACCGAGCCCGCGCAGCCGGGTCGCGGAGATGGGGGCAAGCGCCGCCGACGCGATCAGGTAGCGGACCGCCAGGAACGCGAAGAGCGGGTAGAGCTCGACGGCGTCCTTGACCTGGACGAAGGTGACGCCCCAGACCGCCGTGACGAGAATCAGCGCGGCGGTCGCCACACGGCGATCTTACGAGCTAGCGCCTCTGCGGCTTTCGTCCGCGGCTGACGACGATGTGCACCCTCGCACCGACCGCCAGCCGCCTCCCCGCCCTCGGAATCTGCGAGACGACCACGCCCTTCCGTCGCTTCTTCGAGTATGCGCGGCGCACCTTTCCGGTGCGGCAGCGCGCTTTCTTGATCGCGAGCTTCGCGCGCGCGAGCGTCCTGCCGACGACCCGCGGCACGACGCACCTCGCGAGCTGGGGAAGGGTCGGCGGCGGCGGCGGAGCGGGCGGCGCGGCGACGGCGATCGTGCCGCGGAACGTCGTCGCGTTGGCGACGGCATCGGAGTGGATGACGGTCACCGTGTACGTGCCGGGAGCCGAATACGTATGCGTGACGTTCCCCCCGAGGGCGAACGTGCCGTCGCCGAAGTCCCAGACGGGCCCTGGCTGCACCTGTGACCACGTGTCCAGAGACGACACGGCGAAGCTCACTGGAGCTCCCGCGGCGGCGGCGGCTGGGATCGACAGACCGCTGAACACCGGGCCGGCGACGTCGAACGCGGCGACCCGGACAAACGACGGTGAAGAGAGGTCGGCCTGCTCGAGGAAGACGGCCACGCCGTTTCCGGCCGCGTCGAGACCGACCTCTGGCTGCACGGCCTCCGAACCCCGTGCCGAGACGAACATCGAGCCCTGCCACGTGTTCGTCGCTACCACGCCGCGGGCGATTTCGATGTTGCGGCGCGCGCCGTCCCACAATACCCAGGTCGCGAGCGCATTCCCTGACGGGTCGACGGCGAGGTGGGGAGGGTCGACCTCGGCGGCGGTGGTCAGTGGGCTAGGCGCGCTCCAAACTCCCGTCGCAGCCGGCCGCGACGCGACGTCGACGGCGAGGCCGCGCTTCCATGCCGCGACGGCGTCGCCGGCCGGCCCTATGCCAACGCGAGCTGCGGGCTCGGGTCGCCGGGGCCGAGGGTCTGCGGCGCCCCCCAGCTTCCGCCGGCTGATCGATGAGTCACCTTCACGACCCCGGTGTCTCAAGCGTCTGGCCGGGCGTCCACGACCCGCCAGCCGGCCGAACCGCTGCTCTGATCGCCGCGCTTCCTTTCAGACCGCGACGGCGTTGCCCGCGTTTATCGACTGCGACGCGGGGACTGCCGGGGACGGTGCCGGTGCCTCCGAGCGGCTCGACAGGCCCCCCACTGACCGCCGACCGGCCGCGCACGCGCTTCGACGACGTAGCTCGAGCCGTTGTGTCGCGCCCAAAGTGCGATCACATTGCCTGCCGGGTCGACCGCGATCGCGGGTTCGGCCGCGCCCGTCTCGGAGAT
>JBOHAU010000134.1:0-8733 GCA_050698015.1 Gaiellaceae bacterium | reverse complement strand
GAAGTCCAGGACTTCGTCGACGCGCCGAACACGCTCGCGGTCTTCGTCTGGCTTCCCGAGCACGTCCGGCTCGAGTACGTCGAGCACAAGCCGACCTTCGCCCTGACATAGAGCTTCGAATCGCAGGCGCGGGAATGGCGGGGCTGGTCGCCGCCGCGCGAGCGCGCGAGCTCGGAGCCGAGCCCGTCCTCTACGAGAAGGGCACGCGGGCGGGAGGCTCGCTGCTCCTGTCGAGCGGCTTCATCTGGCGCTACCGCTCGCTGGAGATCCACCTCGACGAGTGCCCAGGGGCCGACGAGCAGCTCGCTCGGACGCTGGTGGAGCAGTTCGACGAAGCCCTCGACTGGCTCGAGTCGCTGGGCGTCGCGCTGCTGACGCGAGACACGAGCAACCCGTTGACGGCGGGCGCGCGCTTCGACCCGAAACAGGTCGTCGAAGTGCTGGCACGGGACGTCCGTCTCGGTGAGACGACGGACGAGCCCACGATCCTGGCGACCGGCGGCTTTGCGGTTCGGCTCGCGAGAGAGAAGGGTCTGCTGCTTCGAGCGAACCCGTGGAGCGAGGGCGACGGCCTCGAGCTCGCGCTGGCCCGGGGAGCGGCGACGGCGGGCGATCTGGACGAGTTCTACGGCCGCAACATGCCGGACGTCGACAAGCTCGCGGAAGAGGATTACGTCCGCTCGTCTCAGCTCTACGCGCAGTACGCGCACGTGGTCGACGAGGAGGGCAGGGACTTCGTCGACACGCCGTTTTTGTGGTCGGAGAACGACGTCGCCCGGGCGACGGCGCGGCAATCCGGCGGGCGGGCCTGGTACCTGCTGACGGAGAAGGCGCTCCGACAGAAGGTTCGCGACCGCACGGTCTCGGACATGGTCGACGCCGCCGAGCCGGTCCCGCCCGAGCAGCTCCCGTTCAAGGTTCCGCACAGCATCGTGGTCGGAGTGCCCGTGCGGGCGGCGGTCACGCACACGATCGGCGGGATCCGGATCAACGAGCGTACCCGGGTGCTCGACGCGAACGGCGACCCGATCGACGGGCTCTTCGCTGCCGGCGTGGACGCAGGCGGCTGGTCGACGGGCGGCTTCGCCGGCGGCCTTGGGCCGGCACTCGTGTTCGGGAAGATCGCCGCGGAGTCTGCGGTCGCCTAAAGAGCCTGGAGGTAGGCACAGCGGCGGTCGTCGCCGGGCAGCGGCGACGGTCCGACCCGCGTGACCACCATGCGTCCGTCCTCCTCCTCGAGCACCGAGCCCAAGGCGGGCAGCTCGCCGTCCCGCTCGTGCAGCTCGTAACCGGTCGGCTTCCAGACGAAGAGGAGGTACTTCATGGCGGCCGGACTCTAACGCCGCGCGGTGTAGGGCGGGAGCGTCACGCGGACTGCCGTGCCCGCCCCGTCAGGACTCGTCTCGACAGAGACCTGCCCCTGGAGCGTGCGCGCCCGCTCGTCGATCGCGTCGAAGCTGCGACGGCGGCGCTCGCCCGGGCTGTCGTCGACGATCACCGTCTCGACGCCGCCGCCGTTGACCGACGCGACTCGGACGCTGATCCGCGTCGGCGGCCCGCGCCGCACCGCCTGGTCGACCGCCTCGCGGATGATCTGGTAGAGCGCGACCTGCGCCCGCTCGGCGAGCGCCTCGCCTGCGGCGATGTCGAGCTCGACCTGGACCTTGTGCGACGTGCCGATTTGGTCGGCCAGCGCCTGCACGGCCGGGCCGAAGCCTTGATCACGCAGGACGACCGGCTCGAGCGCGAACGAGAGGTCCCGCAACTCTCGGATCGTCTCCCGCTGGCGGTCGAGCGCCATCCTCAGGACTCTCTTCGCGTCGTCGTGGGCGCCCTGTTCGATCGCGTCCATGACGCCGTCCAGCATCAGCGCGATTCCGGACATGGCCTGCACGGGGACGTCATGCAGGAAGAGCGCGAGGCGCCGCCGCTCTTCCTGCTCGGCGGTGATCAGCTGATCCGAGAGGCGAGCACGCTCGGCTTCGACGACCTCGTGCCGTTCGCGCTCGCTCCGGAGGAGGTGGACCGCGAGCGCGGCGGCGAGGACGATCCCCGCCGCGAGCCCGGCCACGGCGAGCAGCGCGGAATCCACGGCGATCCCGGTGAGCGCGAGGAGCGCGGTGGCCGCGACCCCACCGATAAGGAACCCAGCCGAGCCTCTAATCGATGATCGCCTCGCGAAGCGCAATCGCCACCGCGTGCGTTCGCGTGTCGGCTTCGAGCTTGGTGAGGATGTGGCGGACATGGCTCTTGACGGTTTCCTGGCTGATGAAGAGCCGCGCGGCCACGTCTGCATTCGACATGCCGTCGGCGAGCAATTGCAGGATCTCCCGCTCGCGGGCCGTCAGCATGTCGTCGCGGTCGCCGGGGAGGAACGCGGGCATCAGAGCAGGATCGACGTAGCCGTCGCCGGCCGCGATCTTCTCGATCGCCTTGACGAGCGTCTGGTGCGGCGCCTCCTTGAGGATGTAGCCCTTCGCACCCGACTCGAGCCCCCGGCTGAGGAGGCTGCGCTCGCTGTAGGCCGTGAAAATCAGCACCGAGGTCTCGGGGACCTTCGCGGTCAGGTGCTTGGTCGCCTCGAGCCCGTCCATGCCCGGCATCCGGACATCCATGATCACGACCTGAGGCTTGCGCCGTTCCGCGAGCGAGACCGCCGACGCGCCGTCCGAGGCCTCCCCGATCACGCGGATGTGCGGCGCCCGCGAAAGGGATAGCCGGAGGCCTTCGCGGACGACCTCGTGGTCGTCCACGATCAGGCAGGTGATCTCGTTTCCGCCGTCGGCGCTGGGGTCCTGTGCCACGGGAGACGGATTCTAGGGCGGAGGCCGGACTCCCTGTCAGACAGCGAGGGCGAGCTGCTCGTCGTGCTGCGTGCCGTCGAGCGGCTCCGAGCGCCGATCCCGGACGCCATGCTCTCGAGCTAGCGCCGAAACCTGCTGCCGCAGCGGCGTCGTCTCCGCGCTCTGGAGGTAGACGCGGCCCTCGTAGAGCTTCGCGTAGCGCGGGAGCAACTCAGGCCAGTCCTCCGCCAGGTGCTCGAGGAAGTGCTCCCGCGTCCCGGGTCGCAGGAAGAGCAGGTTCGTCCAGACACCCGTCGCGCCCGCCTCGCGCGCCGCCTTCACGACCTCACGGAGCTGCTCCGGCTTGTCGGAGATCCCGGGCAGGATCGGCGCCATCCCGACGCCGACCTTGATCCCGGCGTCCACCAACTCCTTCACCGCGCGGAGGCGCTTGCGCGGGTGCGCCGTGCTCGGCTCGGTCTTCCGCCAGACGTCGTCGTCGAGCGTCGGGATCGAGAAAGTGATCGAGACCTTGGCGCGACGCGCCGCCTCGGTCAACACGTCGAGGTCCCGGACGATCATCGGGCCGCGTGTGATCACGCTGAACGGGTTCGAGGCCTCGGCGAACGCCTCGATGCAGCCGCGCGTCAGGCGGTGCTTGCCCTCAGCGGGCTGGTACGGATCCGTGGCCGCGCCGACGGCGACGGACTCGCCCTCCCACGACGGCCTCGACAGCTCCCTGCGCAGCACGTCGGCGACGTTCACCTTGACGCGGATCGAGGTTCCGTAGCGGTCGTCCGAGGGCCGATCCGCCCGCCGCTCGAAAGCCCGGACGTAGCAGAAGGTGCAGCGGTGCACACAGCCCATGTACGGGTTGAGGGACCAGCCGAAGGCCATTCCCTTGACGCGGTTGAGGGCGCTGCGGCAGGGCTCTTCGCGGTACTCGACCCTCATGCCGCCAGTGTAGAACATACGTTCGTCGTGGCGGTTGCGCCGTCAGGCACGTTCCTATAATTCGAAGACTTCCTTGGACGACGACCGACCGCCTAGTACTCAGGCCGGGTCCCGCCCGGCATGAGCGAACTCCTTCGAATCATCGTGGTTCTCCTGCTCGTGCTGGGGAACGCGATCTTCGTCGCCGCCGAGTACGCGCTCGTGACAGCGCGGCGCTCCCGCCTGCAGGAGCTCGTGCACCAGGGGCGTGCCGGCGCCAAGCACGCGCTCGAGTTGATGGACAACCCGGTGCGCTTCATCAGCACCGTCCAGGTGGGGATCACCGTCGCCGGGATCGCGATGGGCGCGATCGGCCAGCCGCTCGTGCAGGAGTGGTTCACCTTCGTCCAGTCCGACACGGTCGCGTTTCTGATCGCGTTCTTCTTCCTGACGTTCCTCAGCGTCTCGCTCGGGGAGCTCGTCCCGAAGGCGATCGCTCTGCAGCGGGCCGAGCGGCTTGCGATTGCCCTTGCCTGGCCGATCGACCTCCTCGGCCGGGTCACCCATCCGCTGGTCTGGCTGCTGCAGACCTCGGCGAACGCCGTCGCTCGGCTATTCGGCGTCCAGCCTGCTCCGGCGGGCGTGATCGTCCAGACGCGCGAGGACATCCGAGCCTTCATCGCCGAGGCGGGCCAGAGCGGCGCGGTCGAGGGGGTCGAGCAGGAGGTTCTCTACCGGGCCTTCAGGTTTGCGGAGAAGGAGGCTCACGACGTGATGGTCCACAGGCCGGAGGTCGTGGCGATCTCGGTCGACCTGCCGGCGCGCGAGTGCCTTGCGGCTGTGGTCGACTCGCCCTACACGCGGTATCCGGCGTACAAGGACTCGCTCGACCAGATCGTCGGCATTCTCCACGTCCGTGACCTCTTCAAGGCGCTCTACGAGCGTGGAGTGGAAAACGTCGTGATCGCCGACCTGCTGCGCAAGCCGTACTTCGTCCCGGAGACCAAGGACCTCGCAGCCCTGCTCGCCGAGTTCCGGGCGCAGAACCAGCACATGGCGATCGTCGTGGACGAGTACGGCTCGATGCAGGGGATCGTCACGCTCGAGGACCTGCTCGAGGAGATCGTCGGCGAGATCGAGGACGAGTACGACCTGCCCGACGAGTCGCTGGAGCGGATCGACGAGAAGACGATCCGCGTCGACGGCACCTTCCCGATCGACGACTTCAACGAGCAGTTCGGGGTTGCTATGCCGGACGAGGACTACCACACGCTCGCCGGCTTCGTCTTCGGGCAGCTGGGTCGTGCACCCGAGGCGGGCGACGAGGTCACGTGGAACGGAATCAGGTTCGACGTGATCGAGGTGGACGGAACCCGAATCGAGAAGCTCCAGGTCGAGTTCCTCCCCGAGGAGCAGGAATCCGCACAGGCCGAGACCGCCTGAGCTTCGCCGGGGCCGAGGCGCCTCCGACCTGGCCGGTGCTGCCGGGGACACCGCGGCCGGAGCGTCTCGAGCGCCCGATCGACGTCCTTCCGGGAGTGGGGCCGACGGTCAAGAAGCGACTTGCGAAGCTCGGTCTCCGGACCGTCGGCGACGCGCTCGAGTACCGCCCTCACCGCTACGAGCCGGCCGCTCCCGAGCGCCGGATCACGGAGCTCTTCGGCGAAGACGAGGCTGTCATTGCCGGCGAGGTCCGAAGCACGCGCCTCCAGCGGGCTCGGAGGCTGAAGCTCGTGAAGGCGCGGGTTGCCGACGAGACGGGAGAGATCACCGCCGTCTGGTTCAACCAGGCCTGGCTCGCCGACCGGCTTGTTCCCGGCATGCGCGTGCGGCTGCGCGGCTCCCTGCGTGGGAGCGAGTTCGCGGTCCGGTCCTACGACCTGAACGGCGTCTCCTCGACGGCGGACTTCGCGCCGGTCTATCCCGCGACGGAGGAGATCACGGTCAAGAAGCTCCGCGAGGTCGTCGGCGGGGCGCTCGATTACGCACGCGACGTGGTGGATCCGTTGCCGGCGGGCCTCAAGGCGGCGGCCGGTCTGCCCGGGCGCGGAGATGCGCTGGCAGCGCTCCACCGGCCGCGAGAGGAAGAGGACGGCGAGCGCGCCCGAAGGCGGCTGGCGTTCGACGAGCTCCTCACCCTCCAGCTCGGGTTGGCCCGCCGTCGCCAGGGCCGTGAGGAGGAGCGCGCCGTGGCGCTCGGTGAGCCCGGCGAGCTCATTGCCACGTATCGCTCGGCGCTGCCGTTCGAGCTCACGCCCGACCAGGAGCAGGCGATCGTCGAGATCGACGCCGACCTCGCCGCTGAGCGCCCGATGGAGCGGCTGCTCCAGGGGGACGTCGGCTCGGGAAAGACGGTCGTCGCCCTCTACGCGCTGCTCCGCGCGGTCGAGGCGGGTCGTCGCGGCGCGCTGATGGCGCCGACCGAAACTCTCGCCGAGCAGCACTTCCTGACCATCGAGCCGATCTGCCTCGAGCTGGGGCTCTCCTGCGCGCTGCTGACGAGCTCCGTCGGTGTGCGGGCGCGGCGGGCGGCGGCCCAGGCGCAGATCGTGGTCGGGACGCACGCGCTGATCCAGGAGGGAGTCGAGCTCTCCGACCTGGCCGTGGCTGTCGTGGACGAGCAGCATCGCTTCGGCGTCGAGCAGCGCGCCGCGATCAAGGCCGGCCGCCGGCCCCACACGCTTCACATGACTGCCACTCCGATCCCCAGGACTCTGGCGCTGACGGTCTACGGCGATCTGTCGGTGACCGAGATCGCGAAGCCGCCTGCGAACCGCAAGCCGATCGTCACGCGCTGGATCCCCGAGGAGCGTGCGTCGGAGGTGTACCGCCGCCTGACGCGCCTCCTCCGGGAAGGGCGACAGGCCTACGTCGTCTGCCCGCTGATCGAGCAGTCGGAGACGAGCCGAGCGAAGGCGGCCGAGGCCGAGGCGGAGCGACTGAAGGCGAACGAGGTCCGTGACTTCCGCGTCGGCTGTCTGCACGGGAAGCTCAGGCCGGACGACCGGCGGGAGCTGATGGCGCGCTTCAAGGCCGGCGAGCTCGACGTGCTGGTCGCGACGACCGTGATCGAGGTCGGCGTCGACGTGCCGAACGCGACCGTGATGATCGTCCAGGAGGCCGACCGCTTCGGCCTCGCCCAGCTTCACCAGCTGCGCGGCCGAGTGGGCCGGGGCGCCGACCAGTCGTACTGCCTCCTTGTCTCCCGGCGAAAGGAGGAGCTGACCGAGAGCGCCCAGGCCCGCCTCGATGCGCTCGTCGCGACGACCGACGGGTTCGAGCTCGCCGAGGTCGACCTGGAGCTGCGCGGCGAGGGCCAGCTGCTCGGAACGCGCCAGTCGGGCCTGACCGACTTCCGCTTCGCGAAGCTGCGGGCCGACCGTGACCTGCTTGAGCAGGCTCGCGGAGTGGCGGAGGAGCTGGTCGACTACGAGGGCCCGCTGAACGACCAAGTCGAGCGCCTCTTCGCCGAGCACGACCTCGCTGCCTAGCGTCTCTGTCGGCGTGACCCTCAGCTAACCCTGAATGGGGTCAGACCCCCTTGAGGGTGGTTGAGCTTTCGTCACGAAAGTGAGACGAACCCTCAAGTAGCCTCAACGGGGTCTGACCCCCTGGCCCGCGTTGCGGTTCGCCGGGCCTAGACTCGTCGGGGTGCGGATCATCGCCGGCGAGAAGCGGGGCGCGAAGATCTTCGCGCCGAAAGGCCACGACACCCGCCCGACGAGCGATCGGGCCCGCGAGGCGGCTTTCAACCTGATCGGGCCCGTCGAAGGAGCGGCGGTCATCGACCTCTTCGCCGGCTCGGGCGCCTACGGGCTCGAGGCCCTCTCCCGCGGCGCCGACACCGCCGTTTTCGCCGAGTCCGATCCAGCCGCCTGCGCGGCGATTCGCGACAACCTCGCGAAGCTCGGGTTCACCGGCGCCGCGGTCCTCTGCCGGGACGCGATCCAGGTTCTCTCGGAAGAGACGGCGGCCGGCAGGCGGTACGATCTCGTCCTCGTCGACCCGCCCTACCGCATGTTTTCCGACGTGCAAACCGGCCTCGCTACCTACCTGCCCAACGTCCTCGCCGAGCACGGTCTCGCCGTAGTGGAGACCCATGCGAAAGAGGAGCCCGAGCTGCCGCTCGTAGTCCGAACGAGCCGGCGCTACGGCTCTGCGCGGCTGACGCTCTTCGAGCACGAGTGATCACGGCGATCTATCCAGGCACGTACGACCCGGTCACGAACGGCCACGTCGACGTGATCCGTCGGGCCGCCGGAATCTTCGACCGGGTCGTGGTCGGCGTCGTCGGAACCCCAACCCACAAGCAGCCCACGTTCTCGGTCGACGACCGGGTCCAGTTCCTCCAGGAAGCCCTGACCGACCTACAGAACGTCGAGGTCGACGTCTTCAAGGAGCTCGTGGTCGAGTTCGCGCGTAAGTGGGACGCGAAGGTGATCGTCAAAGGCCTCCGCGTGATCTCGGACTTCGAGTGGGAGTTCCAGACGAATCAGCTCAACCGAACCCTGGCGCCGGAGATCGAGACGGTCTACGTGATGGCGAGCCCGGAGGTCAGCTTCGTGTCCTCCAGCGGGATCAAGGAGATCGCCGCCTACGGGGGTAACGTCAACGGGCTCGTCCCGAAAGGCGTGGCCAAGAGGCTGCACGAGCTCTACGGCGACGGCCGTCCCGGGGCTCCCGTCCCACCCTCTGAGTAGCCTCGCGCCACTGGCCGGCAATCGGGCTTCGCCCGATTCCCGCCGGGCGAAGCCCGGCTCCGCCGTCGCCTGACGACGCTGGCGGCACGATGCTCTCCGGGCCCGTGCTGAAAGCACTGTGCCCTCCGGCCTCGCACCGCAAGCGCCGCCCCAGAGACGCGAGGCCTCCGCTGCGCTAAGTACACTGCTCGGCCATGGACGTTCTCGTTCTCATCGACAAGCTCGACGACCTCGTTCACAACGCGAAGGCAGTGCCGCTCACCGACCAGGTGCGGATCGACCGCGAGGAGATCTACGAGATCCTCGACCAGATGCGC
>JBOHAU010000133.1:0-1876 GCA_050698015.1 Gaiellaceae bacterium | reverse complement strand
AGGTCGGCGTGAGAGAAGGCTAAGAAGCGTCTGAAGACTTGCGCGCTCACTCGATGGCTGGCCGGGCGATGGCGGGCGGCTCGCGGCCGGCGAGGAGCCAGCCGGCCGCGGTGGCCGCCAAGGGGATGCCCACGACCATCAGGACGAGGTACAGCACCGGGATCCGACCGAGATAGTCGAGCTTGTCGTAGTAGGTCGCCGTGAGCATGAGATAGGCGCCGGCGACGCCGAGGAGTGCGCCCAGGAGGGCGAGCCCGCCGGCAGTGGCGGCCGTCAGCGTTCGGCGGATCCGGCTCGTTGCTCCGGTCGCGGTCAGGGTGCGGAGATCGCCGGCGCTCTCGCTGCGGATCAGCCCGACGGTCATGGCGAGGATCGCGAGCGCCAGGAGAGCGCCTGCGGCGGTCGCGATGGCAATGAGCGTCGTGGCGGAGGCGCTCCCGCGCCGTGTCTCGATGATTAGCCCACCGGCGACAGCGAGGTCGCGGGCACCCGCGATCTGTTCGCTCGTCAACGGCCGACTCGACTCGACGAGCCACCCCGATGGGATCTGTCTCCAGCCCCGGCGGCGAAGACCGTCGAGCGTGATGAACGAGGTCGGCGCCATGCCGGTTTCTCCATTGGGCGAGCCGAAGAGCTTCCGGCTGTCGATCGTCTGGACGTTCGTGACGGCACGTCTGGTCAGCTTCGGCTCGCCACTGGTCGCCGTCTGGAAGCGGATAGTGACGAGCTCGTCGGTCTGGACGGTCTTGTCGACCAGGAAGTCCGTGCTCGGATCGATCGTGGCGGAGTCGATTCCGAGGTACCTGAGCAGGGCGGGGGTGGCGACGTGGAGGCGCGATTCGGTGATGTAGCAACTCGCTGGTGGAGGGGCCGGGCAAAAGACTGGCCTCCCCGACCAGCGCTCGGCGTCAGGGTCGTGGACTTCCCGTCTGAGACTTTCCGCATCAAAGACTCGGATGCCGTCGAAGGCTCCGGACTCTTCGCCCCGTTCGATGGCGCTCTGCAGCGGGATCACCGTCGCATCGTCGAGACCTGCCGCCAGTTGTGAGACGCGCGCGGCCATGCCTTCGAGCTCGGCGGGCGACTGGACCGCGATGATTTCCGGACCCGGCGTTGCACCGGTGTACACGCGGATCTGCCGGTTCGACAGGTTGGGCGGTTCGCCGGCTGCCTTCTTCTCCTCGGCCGCCGCGAGGATGACGATCGTCGCGGCGATGCCGAGTGCGAGCGTGATGGCCGCGAGCGCCGCTCCGGAGCGGGCCTGGTAGCGCGCGAGGTCTCGTAGCGCCAGTCGCACGGCGACCGGGGCATGTCCGGCTGCCCTGCCGAAGAGGCGAATCGCCAGTGGACCCAGGAGGAGCATCCCAAGGATCGTCGCCAGGATCCCGGCGACGATGAGCAGCAGGGTGCTCCGGTCCGAGAGCACGAGCGCCCCGAGTCCCGCCACGATCAACACCGCGGCGATGATTGCCGAGTGGTGCGCGGGCTTCGGTCTCGGCGGTCGTGCCGAGAGGGCGCGCGTGACGGGGACGCGGGCGACCGCTCGCCCCGGCCACCAGGCGGCGGCGGTCGCTGCGAGGACCGCGACGACGACAGTCAGGGCGAGCAGCGCCCAAGGCAGGCTGTACCGGGCGAGGCGAAAGTCGAGCACGGGCTCGAGTGTCGGCTCGACCGCGACCCAGAGGGCGAGGCCCGCGACCGTACCGATCAGTGCACCGATCGCGCCGACGACTGCGCCGTTCGTGAGCAGCACGAGTCGAAGGTGCTTCTCGGTCGCGCCGATCGCAGCGAGCATGCCGAGCTGGCGGAGCCGTCGCTGCGCGATGACGGCGAAGCCTGCCGTGGCAACGAGCGAAGCCAGCAACAGGAAGACGGT
>JBOHAU010000132.1:0-1739 GCA_050698015.1 Gaiellaceae bacterium | reverse complement strand
CCGTAGGGAGCGGCATGGGCCCGGTGGCCCAGCCGGTCTTCAAAACCGGTACGGTCGTGTAGCCCACGGCTAGGCAGGTTCGACTCCTGTGCCGCTCCGTTGAGCCGAAAGGGCCGCTTTCGCGGCCTCTCCCGCCCGCGGCGCTCAGACCGCTTTGGCCCGAACTTCGGCCTGAACTGGCCCTAAGATCCTCTTTCTGCGGCACTGCTCGATCCAACCGCGCTCATCGCCCTAGGAGAGCCAGGCTTCGACGCTTGTTAGCCGCTCCGGCACTGGCGATCTGGACGCCGAAACCGGACGCGTTGACAGCTGAACGCCACGGTCGTAGGCTCGTGCCGCGATGCCTGACCCTGATCCGAAGTTGCGGCTCCTCTGCAAGCCGATGGAGTCAGCCTGTAGACCCGTCCGTCGGGTGGCATCCGCGCTCCTCGCGCTCCTCGCGCTCGTAACCGTCGCCGCGGTGCTCCAGGCGGGCGAACCAGCAGTCGCGGCGCCGCCGACACCGTCAGGACAGGCGACCGCAATCGGCACCGGTGGAGCGGCGGCGAGCGTCGACCCGCTCGCGACGGAGACGGCGATCCATGTGCTCCGCCGCGGCGGCACGGCCGTCGACGCCGCTGTCGCAGCCGCCGCGGTACTCGGAGTCGTCGAGCCCTTCTCGTGCGGCATCGGCGGCGGCGGCTTCATGACGATCTACCGCGCCAGCGATGGCGGCGTCTTCAGCCTCGACGGACGCGAGACCGCTCCGCAGGCGTTCCGGCCGGACAGCTTTATCGATCCCGCGACCGGGCTTCCGATCCCGTTCGCAGAGGGCGTGACGAGCGGCCTCGGCGTCGGCGTACCCGGGACGCCTCGCCTGTGGGAGGAGGCCCTGGCGCGCTTCGGGCGGATGCCGCTCGCCGCGGCCCTTGCGCCGGCGATCGCGATCGCGCGCCGCGGCTTCGAGGTTGACCAGACCTTCCATGACCAGGTCGCCTCCAACCTCGCCCGCTTCAGCGACTTCACGTCGACCCGCGAGCTCTACGGCGCCACCCCGGCCGTCGGGTCGATCTTCCGCAACCCCGATTTGGCGAAGACGTACCAGAAGCTGGCCGGACACGGGATGGACGCGTTCTACGGCGGCCCGCTGGCGGCCGCGATCGTTCAGACCGTCCAGCACCCCCCGCTCGTGCGGGAAGCGACGCGCAACGTGCGGCCGGGGCTGATGACCGCGGCCGATCTCGCCGCCTACGAGGTGATCCGGCGCGCGCCGACGGAGATCGGCTACCGCGGCCACCAGGTGTTCGGGATGGGGCCGCCTTCGAGCGGCGGCTCGACGGTGGGCGAGGCGCTCAACATCCTCGAAGGCTTCGACCTTGCGGGCGCGCAGCGTGAACTAGCGCTGCACCGGATGCTCGAGGCGTCGAAGCTCTCGTTCGCCGACCGCAACGTCTACCTGGGCGACCCAGCCTTCTTTGACGTACCGCTGACCGGCCTGCTCTCCGACGGCTACGCCGCCGTACGCCGGGCGCTGATCGGCCCGACGGCGCTCGCAGTCCCCGTCGCCGCCGGCGACCCCTGGCCCTTCGACGCGGCGGCGTTCGCCGCGGTCTTCGCCGATACAGAGAGCCCATCGACGACGCACCTCACGGTCTCGGACCGGTTCGGGAACGTCGTCTCGTACACCTTCACGATCGAGCAGATTGGCGGCAGCGGGATCGTCGTGCCGAGCTACGGGTTCCTGCTCAACAACGAGCTCA
>JBOHAU010000131.1:0-1568 GCA_050698015.1 Gaiellaceae bacterium | reverse complement strand
GAACAGCGGCCTGATGACGTTCTTCTTCTTCGTCCTCGGGCTCGAGGCACGGCGGGAGTTCGACCTCGGTGAGCTGCGGGAGCGGCGGCGGTTCGCTCTGCCGCTCCTGGCCGGGATCGGCGGCATGGCGGTAGCGGTGGCGATCTACCTCGCCTTCAACGGCGGCCGCTCGTCCGCGGGCGGCTGGGGGATCGCGATGTCGACCGACACAGCCTTCGCGCTCGGCCTACTTGCGCTAGTCGGGCCGCGCTTCCCCGACCGTCTGCGCGCGTTCATGCTCACCGTCGTCGTCGTCGACGACATTCTCGCGCTCGTCGTGATCGCGACCGTCTACACGGAGCGCGTGAGCGTCTGGGCTCTCTTGACGGCCGTCGGGCTGTTCGGAGCGGTGCTCGTGGTCCGGGCGCTGCGCGTGCGAGTCGGGCTCGTCTACTTCGCGCTCGGGGTGGCGATCTGGGTGGCGTTGCTCGAATCCGGGGTCGAACCGGTGGTCGTCGGGCTTGGAATGGGTCTCCTGGTCTACGCGTACCCGGTTGGGCGGTCCGAGCTCGAACGGGCGACCGAGCGCTTCCGCGAGTTCCGCGAGCAACCAACCCAGCGGCTCGCCCGCTCGGTCGGCATCGGCCTTAGGGCGTCGGTCTCGCCCAACGAGCGGCTCCAGCAGCTTTACCACCCTTGGACGAGCTACCTCATCGTGCCCCTGTTCGCACTCGCGAACGCAGGCATTTCGATTGACGGCAACTTCCTTGCCCAGGCCTTCACATCGCCCATCACACTCGGGATCCTTCTGGGCTACGTCGTCGGCAAGCCCGTCGGCATTCTCGGCTGCTCGTGGTTACTGACACGGCTCAGTCGCAGGCGGCTCCGGCCGCCGGTCGGCTGGGTGGCTGTCGCCGGCGGGGGAACGATCGCCGGGATCGGGTTCACCATCGCACTGCTCGTCGCCACACTTGCGTTCGAGGGACGGCAGCTCGAGGAGGCAAAGTTCGGCATCCTCAGCGCGGCGTTCGGCGCGGCGCTTCTCACCTGGCTGCTGTTTCGCGCGACTGCGCTGCTGCCGCGGGGCACTCGGATCCGCGCTCTGCTCGGAACCGCGGAGCCGCTCGCCGACCTCTATATTCAGGTCGACCCCGAGCGCGACCACATTCGAGGCCCGAGCGACGCTCCGGTCACGGTCGTCGAGTACGGCGACTTCCAGTGCCCGTACTGCGGGCTGGCGGAGCCGGTCGTCCGCGAGCTCCTGCGTGAGTTCGGCGACGTGCGCTATGTCTGGCGGCACCTGCCGCTGAACGACGTTCACGCCGATACGCAGCTTGCCGCGGAGGCCGCCGAGGCCGCCGCCGACCAGGGCGCCTTCTGGGAGATGCACGACCTCCTGCTCGAGCATCAAGACGCGCTTCGCCCGAACGACCTGATCGGCTACGCCGGGCAACTCGGACTGGACGTCGAACGCTTCACCCAGGACCTTCGCGACCACGTCGGCGCCGCCCGTGTCGCGGACGATGTCGACAGCGCCGACCTCAGCAACGTCTCGGGAACGCCGACCTTCTTCATCAACGGCCGACGCC
>JBOHAU010000130.1:0-4004 GCA_050698015.1 Gaiellaceae bacterium | reverse complement strand
GCCTCGGCGAGCGCCGGCGACTGGTCGGCGAGGATCAGCGTGATCGCGGTCTCGAGCGGTCGATCGCCCGCGGCCACTAGCCTGCGGCCAGCTCGCGCTGCTTCAGCCCGAGGATCGAGCGGGCGATCACGAGGCGCTGGATCTCGCTCGTCCCCTCGTAGATCTCCGTGATCTTCGCGTCGCGGTAGTAGCGCTCGACCGGGAACTCCTTCGTGTAGCCGTAGCCGCCGAGGATCTGGATCGCCTCGGCGGTCTGGCGGCGCGCCATCTCCGACGCGAAGAGCTTGGCCTTCGCGCCCTCTTCGGTGTGCGGCTTCCCCTCCTGCTTCAGCCAGGCCGCGCGGTAGACGAGCAGGCGGGCCGCGTCGAGCTCCGTCGCCATGTCGGCGAGCTTCCACTGGATCGCTTGGAAGTCGGCGATCCGCTTGCCGAACTGCTTCCGCTCGAGCGCGTACTCCCGCGCGACGTCGTACGCCGCCTGCGCGATCCCGAGCGCCTGGGCGGCGATGCCGATCCGGCCGCCGTCGAGCGTCGCCATCGCGACCGTGAAGCCCTTGCCCTCGTCGTGGAGGAGCCGGTCGCGCCCGACCGGAGCGCCTTCGATCACCAGGTCCACTGTGGACGAGGAGTTGAGCCCGAGCTTCTCCTCCTCGCGGGTGACCTTCACGTCGCCGCCGTCGAGGATGAACGCCGAGACGCCCCTCGGGCCGGGTACTTCGGGGTCGGTGCGTGCGAACAGCAGCACGGTTCCGCCGAAGCCGCCGTTCGTGATCCACTGCTTGGAGCCCGAGATCGTCCAGCCGTCCGCCGTCGGCGTCGCCGCGGTCCGGAGCGAGCCGGCGTCGGATCCGGCCTCCGGCTCCGTCAGCGCGAACGCGCCAATGGCCTCGCCCCGTGCGAGCGGCGGCACGAACCTCGAGCGCTGCTCGTCGCTCCCGAACGTCAGGATCGGCAAGGTGACGGCGCTAGTGTGCACGGCGACGGTCACCCCCACGCCCGCGTCCGCGCGCGAGAGCTCTTCGAGGACGAGGATGTAGGAGAGGAAATCCGCGCCCGCTCCGCCGTACTCGTCCGGGATGCAGACGCCCATGAAGCCGAGCTCGGCGAGCTTCGCGATCAGCTCGCGCGGAAACCCATGTGCCCGGTCCCAGTCGGCCGCTTTCGGCTCGATCTCCGCCTGCGCGAACTCGCGCGCAAGCGTCTGGATCTCACGCTGGTCGTCGGAGAGCTCGAAGCGCACTACGCGTAACTGTAGAAGCCCTGCCCCGACTTCCGGCCGAGGCGGCCGGCCTCGACGTGCTCCCGGAGCAGCGGGCACGGCGCGTACTTGTCGTCGCCGAGACCGTCATGGAGGACCTCCATGATCGCAACGCATGTGTCCAGGCCGATCAGGTCGGCCAGGGCCAGTGGGCCCAGCGGGTGAGCGAAGCCCAGCTTGGCGATCGTGTCGATCGCCTCCGCCTCGGCGACGCCGTCGTAGAGCGCCCAAACCGCCTCGTTGATGAACGGCATCAGGATCCGATTCGAGACGAAGCCCGGGAAGTCGTTCGCGAGCGCCGGAACCTTCCCTAGCTCTTCCGCGAACACGACGATCGCCTCGACCGTCTCATCGGAGGTGTCCCGTCCGCGCACGACCTCGACCAGCTTCAGCACCGGCACCGGGTTGAAGAAGTGCATGCCGATCACGCGGTCGGGGCGGATCGTGTCGGCCGCGAGCAAGGTGATCGGAATCGATGACGTGTTCGAGGCCAGCACGGCGTCGGCCGGCAGGATCTGGTCCGCCCGGAAGAAGACCTGCTCCTTGACCGTGGCGTCCTCGATGACGGCCTCGATCATCAGGTCGGCGGGGACGAGGTCGTCGACGATCTCGACCCGCGCGAGGACGTCGTCCGGATCCGCTCCGTTCTTCTCGGCGAGCTTCGTGAGGCTCTTGCGCATCGCCGCGAGCGCCCGGTCGGTCGCGCCCGGCGCTTTGTCGTGCAGCGACACGCGGCAGCCGGCCGCCGCGGCAACCTGTGCGATGCCGCCGCCCATCTGCCCGGCGCCGACGACGAGGACGTGGTCGAACGTCACGCCAGGGAGGCTAACGTCCGCACGAATGACTGATCTCTGGTACGACGAGACCGGCGAAGGGCAGCCGGTCGTCCTTCTGCACGAGAGCGTCGTCGACTCGCGGATCTGGGATCCGTTCCTTCCCCACGTCCGCGACCACCTGCGCGCGATCCGCTACGACCAGCGCGGCTACGGGCGCTCGCCGCTCTGGGACGGCCCTTACTCCGCGGTCGAGGATCTGATGTCAGTGCTCGACACCGTCGGCGTCGAGCGGGCGGCGCTCGTCGGCACCTCGCGCGGCGGCAGGATCGCGATTCAGGCAGCGCTCGAGCGGCCGGAACGCGTCAGCGCGCTCGCCCTCGTCGGCTCCGGTCTCGCCGGCCATGCCCTCCAGATCGAGGGGACGCCGGAGCAGGAAGCTCGCTGGGAGGCGGCCGAGGAACGAGGGGACGTTGCGGAGCTGGCGGAGCTCGACCTGGAGATCTGGGCGCCGATGGGCGCCGACGACGAGCTCAGGGCGATGTTCCTCGAGAACGCCGAGGCGTCGAACGCCGACGACCCAGTCCTCGAGACGCCGTCAGCCGGTCGTCTCGGAGGGATCGGCGTCCCGACGCTCGTCGTCACCGGCGGGCGCGATGTCGCGCCGATCAACGAGCTGGGCGAGCTGCTCGCGCGGGAGATCCCGGGCGCGCGGCACGCCGTAATCGAGGAGGCCGACCACATGATTCAGTGGCGGGCGCCGCAGGAGCTCGCTCAGCACGTCCTCCGTTTCCTCACCTGAGCGGCCGGTCGTCCGTATAGGGATCGACGCTCGCCGGGATCCCGCGCGCCCCGATCGGGATCAGCAGCGCGGCGGCGACCGCGAGGACGAAGACGGTCAGCCCGCTCATGCTGCCGCGCTTTTTTGTCCGAGCCCGAGCGCGGTCGTCGTCCGGCATCTTGCATTCGGTACTGGTAGGAGCGGCGTACGGCGCCTCTCCGGGTAGCTCCGGGTGGGGCAGCGAGACGGGCGGCGGAGGATCCTCGCAGCGATAGGCCGCGGCCGGGCCGGGTGCGCCGAGCGCCAGCAGGACCGACGCAAGGCATGCGGCGGCGCTGGCTTTCGCCCTCCGACTCCCCCAACAGGCCCCCCGGCGCGGCCGCGCGCGCAGGGGCGTCCTCCTCATCACTTGCTCAGACGGGATTCTGGCGGCTTCGGCTTGCCTTCTGCCGCAAAGATCACCCTTCCGGGTGAGAACACTTAACCAGAACTAAACGTCGATGAGGACGGCGTCGCCCTGGCCGCCGCCGGAGCAGATCGCGGCCAGCCCGAGCCCGCCGCCGTTGCGCCGGAGCTCGTAGATCATCGTGCTGAGGATGCGCCCGCCGGATGCGCCGATCGGATGCCCGAGAGCGACGGCACCCCCGTTGACGTTGACCTTCTCGGGATCGGCGCCCAGCATCTCCGTCGAGTTGAGGACGACCGACGAGAACGCCTCGTTCAGCTCGACCCGCTCGACGTCGTCAATCGACTTGCCGGCCTTCTCGAGCGCCTTGCGGCCCGCGTTCGCCGGCGTCCGCGCCAAGTAGGCAAAGTCGTCCGCGACATACGCCTGCGACACGATCGTCGCGAGCGGCTCGAGGCCGCGCTTTCGCGCGAACTCCTCGCTCGTGACGACGAGTGCCGAGGCGCCGTCGTTCACGCCGGGCGCGTTCCCCGCCGTGGTGGTTCCCTCCGGATCGAAGACCGGCTTGAGCGCCGCGAGCCTCTCGATCGAGGTGTCGCGCCGCGGCCCCTCGTCGGTGTCGAAGTCGCCGACCGCGACGATCTCGTCCTTGAACCGGCCCTCGTCGATCGCCTCGACCGCCCGCTCGTGGGAGCGAAGCGCCCACTCGTCCTGCGCCTCCCTGGAGATGCCGAGCTCGCGCGAGACGAACGACGCCTGCTCGACCATGTGGCGCTTGTCGAAGGT
>JBOHAU010000129.1:0-4011 GCA_050698015.1 Gaiellaceae bacterium | reverse complement strand
CTACAACGCGGTGCCGCGTCCGGCCGCCGTCCTCGTCTCGCCCGAGTTCGGCGCCCCCAGCCGGGTCACGGTGCCGCTCTAGCGGTGCTCCTAGTCCGCGGGGCGGGACGCTGATCAGTTCTCCTTATCGCCGCGAACCGCGCGTGCGTTCCGGTGCGTACTGCCTCTCGGAGAGAACTCGAGAGGAGGCACCGATGAGCGCCCTGCGCCTGTCCGTCCTGTTCGCGCTGACCGTTGCGCTGGCGATCCCCGGCCTCGCCGCCGGCAAGAGGAAGCCGCCGCCGCCACCCCCGCCGCCACCGGACTCGGCCGCCGATTGCACGTTCGTCGTCGAGCCGTCGATCGACGACTACATCGTGCTGGCGACGTTGCTCGTCGGCGTCCGCTGTGAGACCACCAAGCAGCGCATCGACGTCACGGCCACGGAATTCACCAGGGACGGCGTCAGCGTGCCGATGCTGCCGGTGGGCGCCGACCGCCGCACGTGCCTGAGCGCGAACGCCTGCTTCGTCGCGATCGACCTCTTCTCGTACGACAACCATCCTGTCGCGTTCCCGGGCGACCAGCTGTACTGCGCGAGCGGGTTCGGCGTTGTCGGCGGGCGGACGCTCGGGCCCGGCTCCGGGTGCGAGCACGACGCGAGGATCTGAGAGGCCTAGGCGCTAGGTGGTGCGCTCGGCTCTTCGCAAGAGGAGCATGAAGACCAGGGCCTCGATGAAGGCCGTGACGATCGCGAGGATGATCGCGGCCCAGACCGTCGTCCACCAGAAGTCGTCGATCGTGAGCGAGTCCGAGATCGCGTCCGTGATCCAGAGCATGAGCGCGCTGAGGAACAGTGCGAGCAGCCCTAGGACCAGAGGCGACCGCACCGTCGGAGCGAACCGCAATAGGAGCGCCGCGGCGATCGCGTTGACGATGCCGAACAGCGCCGAGACCCAGAGGTAGGACCAGAACCCGCCGGACACGTCCATGCCGGGCAGGATCCAGCCGGTGATCGCGAACGCGACCGCGAGGATCACCCAGACGACGAGCAGGGCGAGCAGCACGAGCGACGACGCTACCTCACCCGGCGGACGGACATGGGCCGTCGGTCCACCGCCGAGGCTCAGCCGCTGACGGGCCGCCCGCCGAAGCGCCAGCGATGAATCTCGACGCGGCCGAGGGAATCCGGAAGCAGCGCCTCGACCTCGCCGCGCGATGCGGCCTCGAGCGCGAGCGCGCTTCCGACGCGCTTCGAGCCGTCGTCGGAGGAGAGCTCGCCGTAGACGATTAGCCGGGCTTCATGCTCGGCGAGCAACCGTCGCTCTGCCTCCGCGTCCGTCTCTGCGGTGATGACGAGGAAGCGGTTCGCGTCGTCCGAGCCTGGGAACTCCCACATCGTTCTGCCGAGCAGGTTCCGCCACCGCCTGATCAGGACCTCTGCGTAGACGCCGGCCTTGAAGTTCGGCTCCTCGAACGCGAAGACCCGAGCTGCCGCGGCGTCCGGTAGGTCGACGATGTGGAGGCTTCCAGTCGCGGTCAGCCCGTCCTCCATGAGCGTCGGGCCGCGGGCGATCATCCCGTCGGCATAGTCGTCCATGAACGACCAGTGGGCGTCGAGAAGCTGCATCCGCAGCTCGCCCGTGCCGGGCTTGTCGCGGCAGTAGAAGAAGTACTCCGGCACTCAGGCTGGCCGGTCGAACTCGGCTCGAGCCACCACAGCGGCCTCGCGCGCGTCGCAGCCGTCCAGGTGGTCGTTCACGAGGCCCATGGCCTGCATGAACGCGTAGACGGTCGTGGGCCCGACGAAGCGCCAGCCGCGCTTCTTCAGGTCTTTCGCGAGCGCCTTCGACTCCGGCGTCTGGGCCATCTCCAAGAGCACGTCCCAGGTCAGCCGCTTCGGCCGGCTGGAGTCCTCGGGCTCGAAGCGCCAGACATACGCGGCGAGAGAGCCCTCCTCGTCGACGAGCTCGACGGCTCGCTGGGCGTTGTTGATGGCCGCCTCGATCTTGCCGCGGTGGCGGACGATGCCGGCGTCCTGCAGCAGCCGCTCGACGTCCTTCTCGTCGAACCTGGCGACCCGATCGAAGTCGAAGCCGGCGAACGCCTGCCGGAAGTTGTCCCGCTTGCGCAGGATCGTCAGCCAGGAGAGGCCCGACTGGAACCCCTCGAGCACGAGCTTCTCGAACAGGCGGCGGTCGTCGTCGACCGGGAAGCCCCACTCGGTGTCGTGGTAGGCCTGGTACTCGGGCGGCGACGAGCCCCAGAAGCAGCGGGCGACGCCGTCCTCGCCACGGACAACGCGCTCGTCGCTCAACCGAGGGCGCCCTTCTCCGTCAGCCAGGTCATGGTCTCGACGGACATTCGTCCGGCCTTGATCGCGGATCGTCCACCAGCTCGGCCTCGCTGTACTCGTCTGCGCGCGGCCCACGCCGGAGGAGCACGAACGTGTAGGTCTCGAGCTCCACGCCTACCAGGCTACGGGTATGAAGGCCTCGTACAGCGCGATTGGCCCGTCGCGGGCGAGCAGGCGCCCGGCGACGCCGCACCGCGGTCGGCCGTAGACGGCGAGGAACCGGACGCCGAGCTCAGCCAGGTTGCGCACGTCGGCACACGGCTGGAGCTCCCGCAGGACGCGGGCCGCCTCATTCGGCGCGACCGTCGAGTAGCCGGCCGGCCGCTCGCGCGGCGCCTGCCTCGCGTAGTAGAGATAGACGGTCGCCTCCTGGCGGTCAGGCGCGTAGACGGGCATCTCGAGCAGGCGTCCCCCTTGTTCTTGCCGCAACGCCGCGTACGCGCGATTCCCCTCGTCGGCGGCGGTCGGTCGGTACGCCGTCACGCCGGCACGGAGGTCGACGGCCACGAGAACGAGCGCTGTCCCGAGCACCACGAGCCCGCGCCTCTGTTGCATCACCCACTCCAGCCCGAGCGCGGCAAGTCCCGCGAGCGCGAGGCACGTGATGACCATCAGCCGGCCGGGCACGCGGGTAACGCCGAGGCCTGGAACGGTCTCCCAGAGCGCCTCGTAGCCGGGAAGGTTGGCTCCGAGGGCGAGCACCATCGGAAGCAGCGCCGAGGCACCGAGGACGAGACCGAGGCCCGTGCGGTGATGCAACACAAAGCCGAGGAGCGCCAGGAGCGGCACGAGCCAGCCGATGAAGACGAACGCCTCGAGCCCGTGGCGCGGATCCCGCGACACGAAGTCCGCCAGCTCGGCCGAGTAGCGCTCGACCTGGGCGAACGAGCGCGATGAGCCGATCGAGCCTCGGACCGAGACCGCCCAGACGAGCAGCCCGGTGCCGACGCCGGCAGCGAGCGCGCCGCCCGCCCAGCGCCGGTCGCCGCCCCGCACCAGAGCATAGGCGAAGACCAACGGCACCGCACCGAGCGCCAGATGCACCTGGCCCGACAGCGGAATCGACGCAAGCGCGGCGGCCGTGAGCCAGTACAGGCGCCGCTCCCACGCCCAGAGCGAGAGCGGGAGCAGCATCCCGATCCAGGCGAGCAGGTGCCCGGCGCCGCCCTGCACGGCCCGATACGGCGCGAGCGCGAACACGAGCCCGCCGGCGAGTGACGCGCCGACTCCGAGCCCGATGGACCGGAGCCAGAGGTACGTCAGCCCGCCGGCTCCGATGTAGCCGAGCAGCACGAAGAGGTTCCACGCGACGACCGTCCCGAACAACGCTTTCAGCGGCCCGAAGACGGCAGCGAACGGCCAGCCGGCGAAGTTCACGCGCGCCTCGACCTCGGGCTGGAAGCTGTACGGATCGAGCCACGGAGCGGCGCCGCGCCCGAGCTGGTGCCCTGGGAGCCAGAGCTGCCACGCGACCTGGAGGTGGTCGCCGGGAGCCGCGGCGCCGGGCAAGCCCGGCAACCCCTCGGCGAGGAAGTCCGACCGAGCGTCCTGCAGCGCCGGCCATGTCGAGACGAGGCCGGCGGCGAGGTAGACGGCTAGGACGAGCCCGACAAGGCCCGCGCGGCCGCGAGCAGCTCGTCCACGTCCGGAACGTCGCCGTCCTCGTAGGCCCATGC
>JBOHAU010000128.1:0-1818 GCA_050698015.1 Gaiellaceae bacterium | reverse complement strand
CTCCTGATCCCCTGAGGCGGTCTGCACCTTCAGCGAGCCGCCGGCTGCGCCGATCTCGATGTCGCCGGAGGCCGACCGGACCTTGCCGTTTCCGCCGAGGCGGCCGATCTCGACGTCGCCTGACGCGGTGTTCGCCTGCGCCTCCCCCTCGATCTCCTCGAAGGTCACGTCGCCCGACGCGGAGTTGACGTCGACCTTGCCGTAACGTCCGCGCCCTTCGACGTCGGCGGACGCGCTGGAGATTTCGACGCTGGCCCCGTGCGGTGCGCGGATCCTCACGTCGATGCCCTTGCTATTGAGGCGGAACAGGCGGAAGCCGCCACGCGGGTGAGTCTCGACAACGAGCTCGTGCCCGTCGCCGCGCTCACGCAGCTCGACGCGCGCTTCCTTGACTTCGTCAGGCGGGCCTTTCAGCTCCACCTCGGTCATCGCGCCGTCGACCGTGTCGAGCTCGATCGTTCCCGACGCCGACTCGACCCTGATCCGGAGCGGCCCCGGCGTGTCGAAGGTTTCGTTCCTCATCGACGCCTCCGCGGCCTCGGCGTGCGAGGCGGGCGGGGATCTTCCCGAACTTCTATGTGACCGAAAAGCGATGGGTAGAACGTCATCGTCGTTCTCCTCCCTCTAGCCCTGGGCGAAGCCCTGGAGCCGGTTGCCTGGACGCCGGCTGGGCGGCGCGGTGCTGCGTGAGAGCGCACGCACGAGCCAGCTGTTGACGGAGATGCCGTCGCGGGCGGCAGCGGCCTCGATGCTGGCCTTCAGCCCTTCGGGCAGGCGCAGCGTGATGCGTGACGTGAGGCCGTCGTCCGGCGCGAGCTCGGGCTCTGCGTCTGCCTCGCCCACATAGACGAGCGCGGGATCCTGGCCCGAAAGCCTGACCTCGACGTGTCCCGAAGGCAGTTGCCCACTGACCTCGAGCGCCGCTTCGCCGAGCACGTCGAGCAGCCGAAGTCCGGCCGAGCCGCGGATCGCGTGGATCAGCCGCTCGGCTGCGGCAGCCGTCTGCTCGTCACCGACAGCCGCGACTGCGGCGAGGTCGGATTCGAGCCCGGCGAGAAAGCGTGCCATCTCCATGGCGTCATAATGACATCACTTATGATGTCTGTCAAGTGTCTGTATGACATCGGCGACGAAAGCGTCTAGATCAGCCAAAGTTCCCTCGTTGACATAGGCGAAATCGGCTCGGCCCGTCTTCACCTCGTCCGACAGGAGGCGCTCCTCACGATCGTCGAGACGTTCGCCGGCCCGCCCGGCGCGCAACTCGGCCGGCGCGGTGATCACGACCACGGCGTCGAAGCGGTCCTCCGAGCCGGTCTCGTACAGGAGCGGCACCTCGTTGACGGCGAGCGCTGGGGGATCAGGAAGCGCCGCCAGCTCTTGTCGCCACGCCTCGGTGCGGGCCATCACCTTGGGGTGCAGGAGGCGTTCGAGCCAGGCGAGGTCGCTGCGGTCGGCGAAGACGATCGCGCCCAGCGCGGCGCGGATGACTTCGTCGCCGTCGAAGATGCCATCGCCGTAGCGCTCCCGCAACGCTGCGCGCACGTCGTCGTCTCGGTACAGCTCGTGAACGACCTCGTCACTCGAGATCGTCGCGGCGCCGTGACGCGCGAACGCGGCGAGCGCCTCGCTCTTGCCGGCTCCGATGCCGCCGGTGATCGCGACCGCCAGCGGTCGCGCCATTGCTACTGCTGCTCTTCGGCCTCGGGCGGAGGCTCGGGAGCGCCGCCGTCGGAGTCGCCCGGGCCCTGGTGCTCGGGTGCGACCGCGTCGGCCTCGATGCTGTGATCCGTCTGCTCCGCCGGAGTCTCGGGCTCGGCG
>JBOHAU010000127.1:0-12678 GCA_050698015.1 Gaiellaceae bacterium | reverse complement strand
TACGTGCCCGATCCGCAGGCCACGATGCGCGAGCTCGCCCGCGTCGTGACGCCCGGCGGGACAGTCGCGATGCTCGAGTTCGGACTGCCGGGGGGGATCGCCCGACCCGCGTGGGAGGTCTACGTCCGCTTCGGACTTCCGGCGCTCGGGGCGATCGTCTCGCCGGGCTGGCGGCAGGTGGGATCGTTTCTCGGCCCGAGCATCCGCGAGTTTCACGCGAGCCACGACCTGTCCGAGCTGTGGCGGAACGCCGGAATCGAGGACGTCCACTCCAGGCGACTCTCGCTCGGAGGTGGGCTCGTGCTCTGGGGACGGCGCTCGTGACCAGGCCTGCGTTCTACGCGTTCGAGTCTGGCGGCTGGCGGGACTACGTGACCCTGCTGCACCTTCCCTACACCGCCTGGCACCTCTCCTACGTCGCGATCGGCTGCGCGCTCGCCCCCGAGTTCGCGGGCCGGCGGCTCCTGGCCACGCTGGCCGCGTTCTTCCTCGCGCTCGGGATCGGGGCGCATGCGCTCGACGAGCTGAACGGCCGGCCGTTGCGCACGAGCATTCCTGACGGCGTGCTGATCGCGCTCGCGGCACTGTCGATCGGCGGCGCGGTCACGATCGGGCTCGCCGCGGCCCTGGCCTGGACCCCCTGGCTGCTCCTCTTCGTCGCCGTGGGCGGGTTCCTCGTCTTCGCCTACAACCTGGAGCTCTTCGGCGGCGCCTTTCACAGTGATCTCTGGTTCGGCCTTGCCTGGGGCGCCTTCCCTGTGTTGACCGCCTACTTCGTCACAGCTGAGCAACTGACCGAGACCGCGATCTTCGGTGCGCTGTTCGGGCTCGTGACGAGCCTGGCGCAGCGAACCCTCTCGACGGAGGTTCGCGGCATCCGCCGCCGCGGGACCGGCGATCCCTCGATGCTCGTCCCGCTGGAGAAGGCGCTCCGGTTGCTGAGCCTGGCAATGGTTGTGCTCGCCGCAGCGCTCCTCAGCCTACGATGGTGACGTGGGTTTTCTCTCGCGAAGGCGAAAGCGCTCGCAGCGGCTGGCGGACATCGGGGCCGAGCTCGACCGGGCTCGCGACGAGCTCAGGAACCTGATCCAGGAGGAGTCGGCCGCGCGCGCCGCAGAGATCAAACGGCTGATGGCCCGTGAGCGCGCCGACTCGCTCTCGCGCCTCCAGGAGGAAGAGCGCCGGATTGCGGAGGAGCGGCGGCGCGTGGTCGTCGAGCAGGAACAGAAGGCGATTGCGGAGCTCGGCGCCGGTCTTGCGGAAGCACAGCAGCGCGTCGCGGACCGGCTGGCGAGCTGGTCCGCCGACCTCGAGCGCACGAAGCAGTCCCTCACCAGCGAGCTCGCCAAGCTCAGGGAGCGCCAGGAGACCCTCGTCGTTGAGGCGGAAGCGAGGATCGAGACCGATCGCGAGAAGATCGACGAGGTCGGAGACTTTCAGGCGGCCGCTTTCGTGAAGCTCCGCGAAGAGCTGCAACACACGGCGGACGCAGCCGCCGCTTCGGTGCGCGCGGAGCTCGAGGCCCACGCAGCGGAAGGTCGGCGCGCCGCCGAGGAGATGAGGCACCGCCTCAAGGCAAGGGACCGGAGGCTGCTCGAACGCATCGAGCGCGAGGAGCTCGACGTCGCCAAGCGGATCCAGGGCAGGTTCTCCGACGTCGAGCGCCGTCAACTCGACACCCTCGAGCGGCAGACGGACCAGGCCGCGGGGCGCTTCGCCGAGGCCGCGGCGCTGCAGTTCGACGCGGCCGTCAAGAGCGCACGCGAAGACGCCGCCCGCCGGCTGGCCCGGGAGCTCGACCGCGCCGTCCACATGTTCGCGCGCGAGGCGGAGTCGGTCCTCGCGGAACGACTCGCGCAGGTCGCGGATTCCGGGACCCAGCGCGTGGAGAAGCGGCTCGCGCAGGTGACTGCCGGACTGGAACGGCAGCGGGACGAATTCATCAGCTCCCTGCACAAGCGCTTGGCGCAGCTGGAGCTCGAGCTGCGCGAGCGGATGCGCGGGCTCGCGCACGAAGCAGAAGCGGAGCGGGCGGCGCTGGACCGCCGGCTGCAGGAGCTTGCCCGGCGCGCTGACGAGACGATCTCGGCTCGCAGCTAGATCCTGAATCTCCAACTTCCGCAGGCAGGGTTCGTCTTTGAAAGGACGAATCAGCCAGCGTCGCCCATGCCAGAGATCGCCGAACACGACCAGTCCGAGCGCGAGCGCATCGCGGGCTGGCGCCTGCACGTGCTGATCGAGGCCGGCTATCCGGTTCACCTGGCGGAGCGGCTCGCGCACAGCGAGGCCGACCTTCACCGAGCGGTCAAGCTCGTCCGCCAGGGCTGCGACGCGACCGTCGCGGCCGAGATCCTCCTCTAACTCAAGACACTTCCGGCCGTACCATCTACGGCGATGAAGGTCGCGGCCGAGCAGTACGGCGACCGCAAGGTCTACACCGTCTCCGCGTTCAACCGCGGCATCGCCGGGTGGCTTGCGCGCCTGCCGACGGTCTGGGTCGAGGGCGAGGTGACCGAGCTCCGGAGACAGCAGCGCTGGCAGAGCGTCTTCTTCACCCTCAAGGACCCGGGTGACGGCGCCTGCCTGTCCGTGTCGATGCCCCGCGGACAATTCGATGCGCTTCGGCTCGACCTCGGGAACGGCGAACGCGTCCACGTCTACGGCCGGCCCGAGCTCTTCGAGGCCAAGGGAGACCTCCGCTTACGGGCGCTCTCGATCGAGCGCTTCGGGCTCGGCGATCATCTCGCGGCGCTGGAGCGTCTGAAACAGACGCTGAGCGCCGAAGGGCTGTTCGCGACCGACCGCAAGCGCCGCCTGCCGCGCTTCCCGCGCGCCGTCGGCCTCCTCACCGGCAACGATGCCGCGGCCAAGCGGGACGTCCTGACCGCGATCACGACGCGCTTCCCGTCGGCGCATGTCATCGTCGCCGAAACGTACGTGCAAGGACCACGTGCGGCTCCCGCACTCGTGACCGCACTGGAAGACCTCTGCCTCGCGGAGAACGTCGACGTGATCGTCCTCGCCCGCGGTGGTGGCAGCTTCGAAGACCTGCTTCCGTTCAGCGACGAGCGGCTGGTACGGGCGGTCGCCTCCTGCCCGGTGCCGATCGTCTCGGCCGTCGGCCACGAGCAGGACACGCCGTTGACCGATCTCGCAGCCGACGCGCGAGCGTCCACACCAAGCGTCGCGGCCCGCCTCGTCGTGCCCGATGCAGACGAGCTGCGTGAGCGGCTCAGCCAGACGCAGAAGCAGCTGCAGCGGGCGCCGCTGCACCTCCTCGAGCGAAAGCGCGCCCGCCTTGGAGGCGCCTACGGGCGACTCCGCGCGCTGTCACCCAGAGCGACCCTGGAGCGCGGTTACGCGATCGTGCGAGACGGCGGGCGAATCGTCCGCGCTGGCGCCGAGGTGACGGCAGGAACGCGCGTCGACGTCGAACTGGGCCAGGGCGGCTTCGGCGCCACGATCGAGGAGACGCGATGAGGTTCGAGGAGGCCCAGAAGGAGCTGGAGCAGATCGTCCAGCAGCTCGAGTCGGGCCAGGCGAACCTCGATGACGCGATCAAGCTCTGGGAACGCGGCCAGGAGCTGCACCGCTTCTGCCTCGACCAGCTCGACTCCGCGCAGGGCAGGATCGAAGCCCTGACTCCCACGCAACCTGAATAGAATCCTCGCGATGGACGCAGTCGACCTTTTAAAGCGGGTTCCGCTCTTCAGCGATCTCGAGGACCGGGAGCTCCAACAGATCGCGAACGGAATGAAGCAGCGGACGTTCTCGGCCGGCCAGGACATCGCGGTCGAGGGTCAGAGCGGTGTCGGCTTCTTCGTGATCGAGGACGGCACGGCCAAGGTGACCGTGCAGGGCGACGAGGTGCGCACGCTCGGGCCCGGCGACTACTTCGGCGAGGTCGCGCTGATTACGCAGGGCGCCAGGACGGCGACGGTGACGGCCGACAGCGACCTCAAGACCTACGGCATGACCTTCTGGGAGTTCCGGCCCCTGGTCGAGGACACACCGTCGCTCGCCTGGAAGCTCCTCCAGTCGGCAGTCAAGACGTACGCGCCATCGCACTGAGCCGCCGGCCCAGCTCGACGAGGTCCTCGCGCGCCCGCGCGGGATCGCCGCTGAGCTCGTAGATCTCGAGGCCCCGCCGCCGCTCGAGAACGCGTCCACCGAAAAGAACGCACCTCACGGGGGTGGACGCCTCGATTACGGCCGCCGGCGCCTTGCCCATGAAGGTCGAGCGATCGACGGTGCCTTCGCCGGTGACGACGAGCTCCGCGCGGGCCAGCCGGTCCCGAAAGCCGATCAGCTCCAACACGAGTTGCGCCCCTTCCACGAGCTCGGCGCCGAGAGACGCGAGCGCCGCGCCCAGGCCGCCGGCCGCTCCGGCACCCGGGAGATCGCGGTAAGGCTCGAGCGCCGGGATGTCCAGCAACCTCCGCTCGAGCTCGGGCAGCTGCTCGGGCGTCGCTCCCTTCTGCTCGGCGAAGACCCAGACGGCATCAAGCAACGGCGCGCGGACGTCGCAGGCAGCCTGCGTCGGCACGTGAAGCTCGCCGACGGCTTCCAGCAGCCCTGCGCCGCCGTCGACCGTCGCCGTTCCGCCGAGGAAGACGATGAGCTCGGACGGACCGGTGTCCATCACCTCGTTGATCAGCCCGCCCAGGGCACGGGTGGAGCGCTCGAAGAGGTCCGGCTCCGCCATCCGGCCGAGCCCGATCAGGTCCGCCGACTCGACCGCCGCGACCTCGCCCGGCAACGACAGCCAGCGCGCCGATGCCTCTTGCCATTCTCCGCCGAGGGCGCCGTGGATGACGTCGAGCGTCCCCTCCCCACCGTCGGCAACGGGCAGCTCCTCAGCGCCGCTGCCCATCCCCTCGGCCAGTGCGGCCGCGGCTTCGCGAGCGGAGAGAACGCCTTTGAGGCTAGCCGGTGATGCGAGCGCGCGCAGGGGGCTCCTCGGGCACCGCGTCGCCGCTTTCGGGCCCGTCTGCCGGCATCTGGCGCAAGGTCGCGAGCGAGAGGCCCTCGCGCATCAGGAACAGCAGCCCGAGCCCGATGCCAACCGACATCTCGAGTACCTGCAGGCCGAGCCCGAAGGCAATTCCGGTCGAGTAGGGAACCCCGTACGACACCAACGGCAGCGCCACGACGGCCTGAGCCAGGCCGACGTTCCCCGGCCACAGCGGGAAGATCGTCGCGACGTTCATCAGCAGGAGGACGAGCGCCGCCGCGGAGAGCGGGAGGTCGAGCCCGAAGGCGAACATCGTCGCCCAGACCGCGTAGAGCTGAACGGCCCAAGCCGCGGTCTGTAGTAGCGCTGCGGCGACGGCTGCCACCGGCTCCCGCATCACGTTCAGGCCGAGGCGGGCCATCGCCAGAAGCTTGCGTATCGCCCGAGCTCCGTCCGGCAGCGGCCGCTGCTCGAGCCCGGCGACGAGCACCGTTCCGAGGAAGAGCGCGATCCCGGCCACGATGGCGATCTCGAGGCTCGTGATCGCCCAGCGTGGGATCTTCGCCGTCGCAAGGACGAACCCGGTCAGGATCAGGGCCGGAAAGAGATCGAAGAGGCGATGGGCGAAGACCGACCCCAGCAGCCGGCCTGTGGCCCCCTTCCCACGCGGCATGTCGCGGGCCAGGACGGCGACCCGGGCGAGCTCGCCGATCCGTCCGGGCAGCACTGCATTACCGAGCAGGCCGATGGAGAAGGCCGAGAAGACGCGCGTGAAGGGCGGATGCTGTTCGGCCGGCAGCGCCTGGTTGATCACCGTTCGCCACGACCAGGCTCTGATCGTGACCGAGAGCAGGTTGAGGGCGATCGCGACGGCGATCCAGTTCCAGGAGACGACCCGGAAAGCGTCGCCGACACGGCTCCAGTCCGGCGCGCGCCACCAGAAGAGCAGCCCCACGCCGGCGAGCAGTCCGAGGGCGATCAGCCCGCGGAGGAACCAGCTCCTCGGGAAGGGGGTCACGCCGCCGCCCGCACGCGTCCGAGCACCCGCTCGTAGACTTGAACCAGCCTCCGCGCGATCTCGTCCCACGAGTAGCGCTCCTCGGCGAGCCGCCGCGCCCCGAGCCCGAGGTGGCAACGGCGATCCTCGTCGGCCAACAGCTCCACGAGAGCGTCAGCCAGAGCCGCGGGATCGCCCGGCGCGACGCTGAGCCCGGTCTCAGCGGTCATCACGTCACGGTAGCCCTCGATGTCCGAGGCTACGACAGGCGTCGCGCAGGCGAAGGCACGCGTCAGCACCATCCCGAAGCTCTCACCGCCAAGCGACGGTGCTGCCATCGCCTTTGCCGAAAGCAGCTCCGCCGTCAAGTCCTCCTGGGAGAGGAAGCCGAGGACATCGGTGCCCTCGTCCGGGATGCGCTGCCGCGCCAGCAAGAACCTGACGGCCAGCGGATCGGCGCCGATCACCCGCAACCGCGCCCCTGTCCGCCGGTAAATGTCCGGCCAGGCGCGCAGCAGCACGGGCAGTCCCTTCCGCGCCTCCTGGCGGCCGACGAACAGGATCCGGTGCTCGCGGCTGGACGGATCCGCCTCCGGGGGGATCAGTACGCCGTTCGGGATCACCTCGTAGTGCCCCGGCGAGTAGCGCTCGGCGGTGTCACGCGCGCGTTCGGAGACCGCGATGCGTGCGTCGATCCGGTCGAGCAGGAAGCCCCAGAGCCGCATCCCCGGCCCTGCCCAGCCAAGGTCGCCCGAGGCATGGAACGTGGCGACGACCGGCGAGCGCGTCAACGCCAGCGCCCCGATCGACAGCACTGGCGTCATCGGCTCGTGCACGTGGATCAGGTCGAACTGCTCCCGCTCGAGCACGCGTCTGACCCGTAGCACCGACCGGGGCCCGAGGATGATGTTCGGCAGCGAAGCGTTGGCAGGCACGATTGCCGACCGCCCGACCGGGATCACGTCCGGTGGCGGCGTCCCGTCGCGCCCAACGCGAGGGTGGAGCGCCCGGGTGAATTGCCCGGGCGGATCGTTGCCCATGATCGTCCGGGTCTCGACGCCGAGGTCACGCAAGGCCTGAGCCTGCAGCTCGGCATGCTCGACGACGGCACCCCAAAACGACCAGGAATACGGGACGACGATCCCGACCTTCATCCCAGGCAACTATGACGAACTCGTTTGATTCGGCGAAGCTCAGCCCAGCAACCCTCAACCACCCTCAAGGGGGTCTGACCCCTAGACACGGCCCTAAGAGCCGATCCGCGCACTCGCCGCCTCCGCCGGTGCGAGGGGCCAACCTTCAACCAGCCTCAAGGGGGTCTGACCCCGTTGAGAGCGAGGATGCGCCCGAAGGCGCTTACGCGGGTTGTGAGACGACGACCTGTTCGCGCGGGGCGATCGGAAGCAGCGGCAGGTCGAGGACGAAGGTCGACCCCTGCCCTTCGCGCGACGTGACCGAGACCCGTCCCTCCATGTGCCGAACGAGCTCGCGGCAGATGTAGAGGCCCAGCCCGGTCCCGCCGACGCCGCGCGTCTGCTGCGGATCGACGCGATAGAACTTCCCGAAGATCCGCTGCTCCTCGCCGTGCGGGATCCCGAGGCCATCGTCGCTGACCGCGATCCGAAGCCCGCTGTCGCGTTGTTCGACTCGAACTCCGACGCGACCGCCGTCCGGCGAGTACTTGATCGCGTTGTCGATCAGGTTGAGGAGCACCTGACGTAGCTTGTCCTCGTCGCCCGACACCGGCGGCAGGTAGTCGGGCGCGCTGAGCTCCAGCGAGATCCCTTCGGTGCCGGTCAGTGCGGCCTCGATCTCCTCGACGATCGTCCTCACTACCCTGGCGATGTCGAACTCCTGATCCTTGAGCCGTAGTCGACCCGCCTCGATCTGGTTCGCGAGGAGGATGTCGCCGACGATCCGCGTCAGCCGCTCCGACTCCTGCGCGACGACCTCGAGGAGACGAGCTCGGTCCTCGTCGCCGAGCTGGAGATCGCTTCGCAGCAGCGTTCGCGCGCAGCCGTAGATCGCCGCAAGCGGGGTCCGCAGCTCGTGCGACATGGTCGCGATGAAGTCGCTCTTCAGGACGTCGAGCGCCCGCTCCTCGGTGAGGTTGCGGAACGCATAGACGACGCCGTCCTCGAACTCGACGCCCGAGATCTGGACCCAGAGCTCACGGCCGTCGATCTCGAGCGGGAGGGTCTTCGACAGAAGGCTCCCAGGGCCTGGCTCGGTCGCGATTGGCACCTCTGGCCCGATCGCATCCCAGCCCGGAAGGACGTCAGCGGCGCGGCCCCCGACGATGCTGCCGGCCTCGATTCCCGTGATCGCTTGGGCGGCCGGGTTCCAGTAGCGGACTATGCCGGTCTTGTCGACCAGGAAGACGCCACGGTCCACGTGCTGGAGCACCCGGGCGTGACCCTCGAGCTCGATGCGCTGCTGCTGGACCTGTCGGTCGAGCCGGCGCATCCGGATCGCACGCTCTAACGAGGCGACGAAGTAGTCGCGGTCGATCGGCTTCTGGACGAAGTCGAAGGCGCCGCCACGCAGCGCCTGCACCGCGAGGTCGTGCTCGCCGTGGCCGGTGATCAGCAACGTCGGAGTGCCCGGGCGCAGCTCGTTGATCTCGGTCAGCAGCGCCAGGCCGTCCATGCTGGGGAGCTTGATGTCACTGACGACGGCGTCGTAGTCGACGTCGCGGATGAGCTCCAACGCCGTCGGCGCGGTCTGAGAGGTGTCGATCCGGATGCCGTTCATCCGCATCCGGAGCGCCTCCGGCAGCGCTTCGAGCAGCGCCTCGTCGTCGTCGACGATCAGGATCCGCGCCTCGTTCACGCCGCACCTTCCTCGGTCGTCTCGACCACGGCACGCGGCAGCTCGATGTGGAAGACCGCGCCCTCCCCGGGCCGGCCTTCGACCCAGATCTCGCCGCCGTGCTCCTTCACGATGCTGTAGGTGATCGAGAGGCCGAGGCCTGTGCCGCCGCCGACCTCCTTTGTCGTAAAGAACGGATCGAAGATCCGCTGCTCGATTCCGGGCGGGATGCCCGTGCCGGTGTCCGCGAAGGTGATCTTCACCGTGTCGCCTTCTTCCATCGACGAGATGTGCACCTCGCGGCGTTCAGCGTCGGCAAGCGCGTCGCGGGCATTCGTCAGCAGGTTGATGAAGACCTGTTCGAGCTGGATCGCGTTTCCCAGTACCACCAACCTTGTCGATCGGCGTTCTCGTGCCACTTCGATAGCCCTCAGGCGCAACTGCTCCTGCACGAGGGACAGCGACCGCTCGATCACGTCGTCGACGTCAATCGGGTCGAGCGCGACCGGCGCCGGGCGGCCGAACGTCCGGAGGTGCGTGATGATCTCGGTCGCCTTCCGCACCTGCTCCATCGCCTTCTGAAGGTCGTTGACGATGCGGTTCTCGTCGAGTTGGCCGAGCTCGATGTAGTCGAGCACGTTTCCGATGAAGAGCCCGATGTTGTTGAGCGGGTTGTTGAGCTCGTGCGCGACCCCGGTCGTCAGCTCACCCAGCGTCGCGAGCTTCCCGGCCTGGACGAGCTGCTCCTGCTTGTCGCGCAGCTCCTGCGCGGTCTCGCGCAGGTCGCCCATGATGTGAATCATCGCCTTGCGGCTGTCGCCCAGCCTCAGGTTCGACTCGTGCGAGTCCTTGAGGATGTGGAGCAGCGCGCGCCGGGAGTTGTCGAGCCGCTCGGTCTGGCGGGCGAGCCGGCTTCGGTCATCCTCGTAGTCGGCGAGAATGTGCAGCATCGCCTTGCGCTGGTCGCCCAGCCGGCGATTGGACACGTGCAGGTCGCCCATGATGTTGATGAGCGCGCGGCGGCGCTCCTCGGCCTGCTGGACGCGCTGCTGCAGCTTCGCGACCTGCGAACGCAGCTCGTCTGTGTCCGGGGTTGCGCCGCCGTTGCCGGCCGCATGCGGCGCACGGGCCTCCGGCTCTTCGGCCATCAGCTTCCGGTGCGTTCCGCCCTGAGCTTGGAGACCTCCTGCTCGAGGCTCTCCAATTCCTTCTGCAGTGCGATCATCTTCAGCTCGCGCCCGACGACGACTTCCTCGAACTTCTCGAGGTCGAGGATTTTCTCCTGGAGCTCCGTCTTCGACTGCTCGAGGTCGCGCACGACCTCTTCGTACGCGCGCATGTCTCGGAGCACGCCGATCGCGCCGATCACCTTTCCGTCCGGGTCGCGAAGCGCCGACGCGTTCAAGCTCGTCGGGATCACCTCGCCCGTCGCCGCCCGCGGATTGAGGCGCGCGTTGCGGGTCACGCCGCGCTCCACGACCTCGCGGAGGGCGGCGGTGAACTCGCGCGTCTCCTCCTCGCTGATGAAGCGCGAGAGCGACTGCTCGACCACCTCGTCCCGGCGGAAGCCCAGGAGCTCCGCGACGGCGTCGTTCGCCTCGAGGATCTTCCCTTCCAGGTCCGAGACGAACACCGGATCCGGCGCGTTCTTGATCAGGCTCTCCGCGTACGCGCGGGCCTTGTCCAGCTCGCGCATGTCGCGGAGCACGCCGATGGCGCCGATCGCCTTCCCGTCTGTGTCGCGGAGCGCCGAGGCGTTCAGCGTCGTCGGGATGACCTCGCCGGTCGCGGCGCGAGGGTTCAGGCGGGCGTTACGTGTCACGCCGTGTTCGACCACCTCACGGAGCGCGGCCGTGAACTCGCGCGTCTCGTCCTCGCTGATGAAGCGCGAGAGCGACTGCTCGACCACCTCGTCCCGGCGGAAGCCGAGGAGCTGCGAGACGGCTTCGTTCGCCTCGAGGATCTTCCCCTCGAGGTCGGAGACGAACACCGGGTCGGGCGCGTCCTCGATCAGCCGCTGGGCGTACGCGCGGGCCTTGTCGAGCTCGCGCATGTCTCGGAGGATCCCGATCGCGCCGATCACGTTGCCGTCGGCGTCGCGGAGCGCCGAAGCGTTCAGGCTCGTCGGGATCACCTCGCCCGAGGCGCTTCGCGGATTCAGCACCGCGTCGCGGGTGACGCCCCGCTCGACGACCTCGCGGAGCGCGGCGGTGAACTCCCTTGTCTCCTCCTCGCTGATGAAGCGTGAGAGGGACTGCTCGACGACCTCGTCCTGGCGAAAGCCGAGCAACTGAGAGACGGCCTCGTTCGCCTGCAGGATCTTCCCTTCCAGGTCGGCGACGAACACCGGGTCGGGGGCGTTCTCGATGATGATGTCCGCAGCGAGGGCGCTTTGCGGCGCGTAACCATCGCCGTCGGACACAACCGTGTCGGCGCGGGTCAAGACCTTTCTGGCCACCGTTCGTTCTCCATCAGAGTGGGATGCTGGGCATGCGAGGCTTGATTCTCTTCATTGTGATTGCTCTCATCCCTCCTCGCAACGATTGCGGCTTGAGCGCGTGACGGTCCGAACGACGGCAACGATCGGCACTGTCGCCATCCTGGTGGCACTCGTGCTCGTTCCGGCTGTGTGGCACTGCAGCGGCGCGATCGAAGGCTGGAACTTCGTCATCTACGTCCTCCTCGCTGCGGGTGGATCGATCGTCGGATCCGCCGCCGGCCGGGTGAGGAGGAGCCGCCTGGTCGGCATCGCGACCACGGTGCTCGTCGTTGCAGCTGCGCTTTTCGTCGTCAGCGGCCTCGCCGCGCTCGTCTGCGACTGACTCAGTCCAGCTCTTCGAGCTGAGCCTCGAGCTCCCGCAGGCGCGCGCGCTCCTTTTCGAGCTTCTCCTGGAGCTTTTTACGCTGCGCGATCTTCGGGTCGGACTTCGGCTTCGGCGATGGCTTCGGCCTGGCTTTCGGCTTGGCCCGTTGTCGGGAGGCGGGCACCACGGAGAGGAGCGACCCGAAGCCCGACTGCTCGACGTCGGCCGTCAGCGTCCCGGCGAGGAGCGCCTTTGACGCCTCCTTGTCGACCGAGGCGCCGCGGAGGTTCTGGGCGACCCGCTGCAGCGTCGATCCTGCCGCGTCGAGCTCGTGGCGCGCCGCCGAGGTCAGATCCTCGAGCCGGTCCCGGTGCGCCCGAGTTGCGTCTCGGAGCGCCTCCGGCCCGCGGCCTCCGACAGCTGCCCGCTGTGCTTTCCGGAGCTCGTCGCCGGCTTTCACGAGCGCCTTCGTCTCCTGCGGGTGCCGGCGGGCCAGCTGGTTGACAGTCCAGGCCGAGACCGAGGGCTTGCCCAGCGCCTTGACCTCGTCCGCCGCCTCCTTCTTCCCCGCGCGCCGCAGCTCCTTGGCGAGCCCGTCGCGCGCCTTGGTGAACTCCTCGAGCGGGAGCCCGTAGAGATCGGCGGCCTTGCGCACCATGCCCAGATCTTGAACTAGGCTCGCGCGATGGGCAGCCAGGAAGGCCTCGCCGAGCTGCACACCCACCTCGGCGGCTCGGTCGCCACGGAGATCATGTGGACTCTGGCGCACGAGCAGGGGATCGCGCTGCCGGTCAAGGACTACTGGGAGTTCCACGAGCTCGTCACCGTCTCGGACCCGCGCGGCGTCCCCGACCTGACCGCGCTCGACCAGATCTACAAGTGGACGGAGCTGATCCAGTCGAGCCCACTCGCCGTGGAGCGCTCTGTCCACACCGCGATCGGCGGCGCTTACCGCTCGCAGCGGATCACGACCCTCGAGCTCCGTTTCAATCCGATGAAGCGGAACCGCGGCGGCGAGCGCGACCTCGACCACATCATCATGGCCGCGGTCCGCGGGCTCGACCGCGCCAGCCTCGAGTACCCGCAAGTGCGCGCCGGCCTGATCCTGATGA
>JBOHAU010000126.1:0-8831 GCA_050698015.1 Gaiellaceae bacterium | reverse complement strand
GCGCGACATCGCGCGGCTCGAGGAGGGGGTTCGGATCGAGCACCTGGACAAGGTCGCATCCGAGCTCTGAGTTACCATCAGTTCTCGATTGCGAGGGCTTGACACAGAGAGGTCTTTCCGGCCCAGGCCAACCGAAAGGAGCCTGGGCCTTCGTGCATCTAGAGGCACGAGGGGAGTGATCCACGGTGGAAATTGACATCGGGAGGGGCAAGAAAGCCCGCCAGGCCTACGGGTTCGACGACATCGCGATCGTCCCGAGCCGGCGGACCCGCGATCCGCAGGACGTCGACATCGGCTGGAAGCTCGGGCCGCACCTGCTCGAGCTGCCGCTGCTCGGCTCGGCGATGGACGGCGTGATCTCGCCGGAGACGGCGATCAAGCTGGGGGAGCTCGGCGGCATCGGCGTACTCAACCTCGAGGGCATCTTCACGCGCTACGAGAACGCCGAGGCGCAGCTCGAGAAGATCGCGAAGCTGCCGAAGGAGAAGGCGACCGCGGGGATGCAGGAGATCTACGCGCAGCCGGTCGAGCCCAGGCTGATCGCCCAGCGGGTCGAGGTGATCAAGTCCAGGCGTGTGCCGGCAGTGGGCTCGCTGACGCCGCAGCGGGTGCGCGACTACTACGAGATCGCGCTCGCCGCGGGCCTCGACATCCTGGTCATCCAGGGCACCGTCGTCTCGGCCGAGCACGTCTCCTCGAACGGCCAGGCCCTCAACCTGAAGGAGTTCATCGCGTCGCTGCCGATCCCCGTGATCGTCGGCGGCTGCGCCTCGTACCAGACCGCGCTTCACCTGATGCGGACCGGTGCGGCGGCGGTACTCGTCGGTGTCGGCCCCGGGGCGGCCTGCACCACGCGCGGCGTCCTCGGAGTCGGCGTGCCGCAGGCGACGGCGATCTCGGACGCCAGCGCCGCGCGGGTCCAGCACCTGCTCGAGACCGGCCAGTACGTGAACGTGATCGCCGACGGCGGCATGCGGACCGGGGGCGACATCGCGAAGGCGATCGCCTGCGGCGCCGACGCAGTGATGGTCGGCTCGCCGCTCGCGCGGGCGAAGGAAGCTCCCGGCCGCGGGTTCCACGGGGGCATGGCGACCTTCCACCCGACGCTGCCGCGCGGCGCCCGCGTGGCGACCGAACAGGTGGCGACGCTGGAGGAGATCGTCATCGGGCCGGCCCGCGAGAACGACGGCACGCTCAACCTGATGGGCGCGCTGCGGACAGCGATGGCGACCTGCGGCTACGATTCGATCCACGACTTCCAGAAGGCGGAGATCATTCTGGCGCCGTCGATCAAGACTGAGGGCAAGGGCCTACAGCAGGCCCAGCACGTCGGCATGGGGTGATGGCAGAGGTTCTGCCCTTCGAGCGCAGCGAGGCCTTCCCGGAGGATCGCCCCGTCCTCGTCGTCGACCTGGGCGGCCAGTACTCACAGCTGATCGCCCGTCGGGTGCGCGAGTGCCGTGTCTACTCGGAGCTCGTCTCGCACCGGACGCCGGCCCAGGCGATCCGGGCGCGCAATCCGCGGGCGATCGTGCTCAGCGGCGGCCCCGCGTCGGTCTACGCCGACGAGGCTCCCGACGTCGATCCGGGCCTCTGGGAGCTCGAGGTCCCGATGCTCGGCATCTGCTACGGGATGCAGTTGATGGCCCGCGATCTCGGCGGTCGCGTGGAACGCACTGGGGCCTCGGAGTTCGGCCGGACGGACCTTCGCGCCGACGCCGGCAAGCTCTTCGAGCACACGCCGGAAGAGCAAGTCGTCTGGATGAGCCATCGTGACTCGGTGACCGCCGCGCCCGAGGGCGCGCAGGTGACCGGCTCCTCGCCGTCGACGCCGATCGCCGCCTTCGAGGCGCCCGAGCGCGGGCTCTACGGCGTCCAGTTCCACCCCGAGGTCGTACACACACCGCACGGCAACGAACTGCTGAAGAACTTCCTCTACGGGATCGCAGGCGCGCCGCCGACGTGGACCGCGGCGGCCGTGATCGAGGAGCAGGTGGAGCGAATCCGGGCGCAGGTCGGGAGCGCGCGGGTGCTGTGCGCGCTCTCGGGCGGGGTGGACTCGGCGGTCGCGGCGCTGCTCGTCCACAAGGCGGTCGGCGACCAGCTCACCTGCGTCTTCGTCGATCACGGGCTGCTGCGCAAGGACGAAGCCGTACAGGTCGTCGAGACCTTCCAAGGCCACTTCCAGGTTCCGCTCGTCCACGTCGACGCAATCGACCGCTTCCTCACCCGCCTCGAGGGCGTCGAGGACCCCGAGCAGAAGCGGAAGCGGGTCGGCGAGGAGTTCATCCGCGTCTTCGAGGAAGAGTCGCAGCGCATCGCGGCGGCCGAGCAGGCAAAGCCCGCCCGGCCTCGAAACGGCGCCGCCAAGTCGGCGCCTCCGCGGATCCCTTATCTCGTCCAGGGCACCCTCTACTCGGACGTGATCGAGTCGGGCGGAACCGACGGGGTCGCGGCGACGATCAAGAGCCACCACAACGTCGGCGGGTTGCCCGAGGACGTCGACTTCGAGCTCGTCGAGCCGCTGCGGCTGCTGTTCAAGGACGAGGTGAGGCGTGTCGGCGAGGAGCTCGGACTGCCGGAGCGGATGGTCTGGCGTCAGCCCTTCCCCGGGCCCGGGCTCGCGATCCGGATCATCGGCGAGGTGACGCACGAGCGCCTCGAGATCCTCCGGGAGGCCGACTCGATTCTCCAGGAAGAAGTGCGCCGCGCCGGCCTCTACCGCGAGCTCTGGCAGTCGTTCGCGGTGCTGCCCGCGATTCGGTCGGTCGGTGTGCAGGGCGACGAGCGGACCTACGCCTATCCGATCGTGATCCGCGCCGTCACCTCCGACGACGCGATGACGGCTGACTGGGCGCGGCTGCCGTACGACCTGCTCGAGACGATCTCGAGCCGCATCATCAACGAGATCCCGGGCGTGAACCGCGTCGTCCTCGACATCTCATCGAAGCCTCCGAGCACGATCGAGTGGGAATAAGCGAGCGGCGGTGATCCACCGCCTGATCGGCTTCTGGGTCCTCAGGCGCGCGGTTCGGATCTTCACTGCAGACGACCCGCGACCTCTGAGCGAGCGGCTCACACGCGAGGCGAGGCGGATCCTCGTTGGCGCCGCGCTCACCTTGCTGCTGCTGATCGTCGGAGCGATCGTCCTCATCGTCCTGCTGATCGCGCTCGTGACCTGACGTGGAGTTCCGCGACGTCCTGGCCGGCCGGCGGAGCGTCCGCACCTACGCGGATCGGCCGGTGCCCCACGATGTGCTCGAGCGGATCACGAACGCGGCCGTCGTCCGCGCGCCGAGCGCCGGGTTCTCGCAGGGCCTCCGCCTGGTCGTCGTCACCGAGGCCGAAACGCGGCGCGAGATCGCGGTGGCGGCGGCAGAGGAGGAGCTGGCCGCGAAGGGCCGCCCGCGCTGGAAGGCGGCGTCGCCGGTCCAGATCGTCGTCCTGACCCGTGAGGACGACTACCACGCGCGGTACCAGTCGCCGGACAAGCTCAAGATCACGGGCGGCCGGGAGATCGACTGGCCGGCGCCGTACTGGTACGTGGACGCGGGCGCCGCCGCGATGACCCTAATGCTGGCCGCGATCGACGAGGGGCTCGACACTGCGATCTTCGGCGTCACCGATCTCGAGGCGGTGCGGAGAACACTCGGCCTTCCGGACGACCTGAGCTTCGTCGTGGTCGTGACGATGGGCTATCCGGCCGAGCAGGCGGACGAGCCGAGCGGCGGCTCGAGCGTCTTCACCGAGCGGCGCAAGCCCCGGGAGGAGGTCGTGCGCTGGGAGCACTGGTGAGGCTCGACCACGTGGTGATCGCGGTCTCCGATTGGAAGCGCTCGAACGCCTTCTACCGTGACGTGCTCGGTGCCGAGCTCATCGAGCTCGATCGTGGGCGCTGGGCGTATCGCTTCGGGGAGCAGCAGCTCAACGTCCACGGGCCGGGCTCGACGCCCTCGCCGCGTGCGCAGCGTCCGGTTCAGCCAGGCAACAGCGATCTCTGCTTCGTCTGGGCCGGACCGATCGACGAGGCCGTCCAGCACTTGAGAGCAATGGGCGTGGAGATCGAGGAAGGCCCCGTTCGAAGGCCGGGCGCCAGGGGAGAGGGGACGAGCGTCTACTTCCGCGATCCCGACGGCAGCCTGCTGGAGTTCATCTCCTACGGCGACCGAAAGCGCGGGTAGAGCGCGCGGACCTGGTCGACGTAGCCGGCGAGCTGCTCGGCCAGCTCGGAATCTGTGACCTCGAGCACGTTCTCGGCGTTCAACTCGCCCGATCGCGAATGATTGAAGCTGCCCAGGAAGACCGTGTCGTCGGCGACGGTCAGCTTCGCGTGCATGAAGTCGTGGAGGCTTCCCGTCTCCTCCCACGGCGTCGACGGCTTGGCCGAGAACGGCGCCGCGAGAACGCGCTTCAGCAGTGGGAGCTTCCAGGCGATGTTGCCGTTCTCGCCCCACTGGTGGACGACGCCGCCGATCTGAGGCCGATCGACGCAGCCTGCGACGTCGACACGTCCCTCCGAGATCACCTCCGCGAGCGCCGCGAGGATCGGCGCCGCCGTGATCACCGGTGAGGCGATCCGCACGCGGCGCCGCGCTTTGGCGATCGCCTTTCCGATCCGCGCCGACAGCCCTTCGCCGTGCCCCGGCGTGAACCACGTACGCACCTGATACGCGCCGACCGGAACGGGTGTCGTGTCCACGAACCCGCTCTCCTCGACCTTCCCGGTGCGCCACAGCTGCTCGAAGTCCTGAGTGAAGCGGCCTGCCAGCTCGCGCGAGTCGGCCAGCGCGATCACGTTCTCCTGTCGCGACCACGATTCGTCGGTCCAGTTCGTCGACCCCGTCCAGACCGAAGCTCCGTCGCGCACGACGAACTTGTGGTGCATCAGGTCGGGCACGCCGGCGATGGGGCGCACGGGAACGCCCAGTGAGTCGATGAGGACTCCGTCCGGCTCCGGCGGCGGTGGAACCGGGATCGGGTTGCGATGGTCGAGGTTGTAGACAAAGCGGACGGCCACTCCCCGCTCGGCAGCGTCCTGGATCGATGACGCAAGGACCTCCGCAGGCTCCGGGCCGAGGTGGAAGTCGTAGTGCGCGAAGTCGAGCGAGCGTTCGGCCGCGCCGACGAAGTCGGCGACCTCGCACGCAACGTCAAGCGGCCGCTGGCCACCGTCAGTGAGCGTTCGTACAGCGAGCACGCGCGGCATCTTCGTGGAAGCTTCCCTCAGGGTTTACCCGGTGGTCAGCCCGCAAATCCTGTGTGACGATTCGAGCGATGGCCAAGAGTCGGGTCGGGCTTCTCCACGTCGGTCTCTTTGCAGTCGCCCTCGCGCTCGCGACGGCGGCCTCGGCCGTGCTCTATCCCACGGATCCCGCGATTCGAATCATCGTCACGCTGGCGATCGCGGTCGGATTCGTCGCGGCCGGCCTGGTCGCCTGGGCCACGCGGCCCAACAACGGGCTCGGGCGGCTGATGACGGTCCTCGGGTTCTGCCTGCTGCTCCGGAAGTTCCAGTTCGGCGAGCCCGACGACTGGCTGTTCACGATCGGCTTCCTCGTCCGCGACCTGCCTTGGGTTGTGTTCGGGCACATCGTCCTGGCGTACCCGACGGGTCGGCTCGAGCGGCCGCGGGAGCGCGCATTCGCCGTCGCCGCCTACGCGGTCGCCGTTGCGCTTCCGCTCGCGGCGCTCCTCGTCCACGAGCCTCACCCGGACGACGAGGTAGCCGGCGCCAGCGCGATCGCGGCGGCTCCGAGCGCGGATGCCTTCGATGCCCTTCGGCAGGTCGAGGCCATCGTGATCTACGGCGTGTTGCCGCTCGTCCTGCTCGGGCTGATCGCGGTGAAGGTCGCCCAAGCGAGCCCGCGCGCGCGGCGGATGTACCTGCCGCTGCTCGTGTTCGGCATCGCCCTCGCACTCCGGGGAGTCGTGGAAGCGATCTTCAGCTTCGGGGATCCGTCAGAGCTCGCCGAGGACGTGCTCTTCTGGACCGGGCAGGCGATGGAGGTTGCCCTCGGCGCTGCCCTGGTCGTAACTGTCTTCCGCGTGATCAAGGCCCGTGCGACGCTGGCCGACGCTCTGGCCGACCTGCACGGCGCCTCGCCGGGCGAGGTGCGGGCGGCGCTCGCCGAGGCGCTTCGCGATCCCGAGCTCGACGTCGCCTTCTGGGTGCCGGAGCGCCGCATGTACGTGGATGCCGGAGGCGCGCCTTACGACTTTCCGGTCAACGACCCGAGCCGCGCGACGACCGGGATCAAGGGAGGCGACGGCGAGCCCCTGGCGTCGCTCATCCACGATGCATCGCTCGAGAACGAGCCGGCGCTGGTACGCGACGCGGCGGCGGCCGCGCGCCTCGCGCTCGAGAATGCCCGTCTCCACGCGGAGCTCCGTGCTCAGCTCGTCCTCGTCCAGGAGTCGAGAGCGCGCATCGTCGCGGCAGGTGACGAAGAGCGCCGCCGGATCGAGCGCGACCTCCACGACGGTGCTCAGCAGCGGCTGGTGGCTCTCGGGCTCGAGCTTCGTGCCGCGCAGCGGCGGCTCGATCCAGACGGGCAGAAGCTCGGCGAGGTCCTCGAGGGAGCCGTGCAGGAGCTTCAGCACGCGCTCGACGACCTTCGCGAGCTCGCGCATGGCGTCCATCCCTCGGTCCTGACGCAGAACGGCCTTGCTGCGGCGCTCGAATCGCTTGCGGCGAGGACGCCGGTCCGGGTCGACGTCACGCAAGCACCCACAGGCCGGCTGCCGCCTCCGATCGAGGCGACGGCGTACTTCGTCGCCTGCGAAGGGCTGGCGAACGCGGTCAAGCATGCGCGGGCCTCGCGGATCACGATCTCGGCGCTCCGGCAGAACGGGCGCCTCGTCGTCGAGGTCGCAGACGACGGGGTCGGCGGCGCCGACAGCAACGGTTCGGGGCTGCGCGGCCTCTCCGACCGCCTCGAGGCACAGGGTGGGCGCCTCCGAGTCGAAAGCCGCAACGGCCAAGGAACGAAGGTGATCGGAGAGCTTCCGTGCGAGTCGTGATCGCCGACGACTCGGTGCTGCTGCGCGAGGGCCTGGCCCGCGTGCTGGCCGACAACGGCTTCGAGGTCGTCGCGCAGGCGGGCGATGCCTACGCGCTTCGGCACGCGGTCGCCCGGGAACGGCCGGACGTCGCGATCGTCGACGTCCGAATGCCGCCCTCGCAGACGGACGAAGGGGCTCGGGCCGCGCTCAAGATCCGCGAGGAGCAACCCGAGGTCGGCGTCCTGCTCCTCTCCCAGGTCGTCGAGGCCCAGTCGGCCCTCCAGCTCTTCCGGGAGAGCCCGGAGGGCTTCGGCTACCTGCTCAAGGACAGGGTGCTCGAGGTCGACGACTTTCTCGACGCCGTCAGACGTGTATCGAGCGGGGGCACCGTTGTCGATCCGCAGGTCGTCTCGCAGCTGCTCGGTCGCCGCGACGACGATCCACTCGGCGAGCTCACGCCGCGGGAGCGCGAGGTGCTTGGGTTGATGGCCGAAGGACGCTCGAACCAGGGCATCTGCGACAAGCTCGTGCTCAGCCCCAAGACCGTGGAGAGCCACGTGAACAGCATCTTCCTCAAGCTCGGGCTTCGGCAGGCACCGGACGACCACCGCCGCGTGCTTGCCGTGCTCGCCTACCTCAAGGGCAGCGAAGCCGCCTGAACGAGCGGGCGTTCGTCCACGAGCTCGCGCGCGCTCGAATCGGAGCGACGTTCAACCAGTACGCGGATTCGGAGCTGCGCCGCGAGCGGCTGGCGGCCTACCTCGGACGTCAGTGGTCTGCGCGCTTCCTGCTCGTCGGAGAAGCCGCCGGCTACCGAGGCGCCCGGATCAGCGGCGTGCCGTTCACGTCCGAACGCCAGCTCTCAGGGCGCGGGCCGGCCGAAGCGACAGCGACGATCGTCAAGCGCATGCTCGCCGAGCTCGACCTGGAAGATGAGGTGTTGCTCTGGAACGTCGTTCCGACCCATCCCCATCGGCCGGGCGAGCCCAAATCGAACCGCCGGCCGACGAAGACCGAAGTACGTGACGCAATGCGCTTCCTGGAGCCGCTTGCACGAGGCCGCCGCACGGTCGCCGTCGGCCGTCTCGCACACTCGGTCCTGGGCGGGACCTACGTTCGGCACCCCTCCCACGGCGGTTCGGCGGGGTTCCGTATGGGGCTCCTGCTATCCATCAGCAGAGCATGAGCCGACTTTTGCTCGTTGCGGCCGCCATAGTCGTTGCCGCCGGACTGTTCGTCTTCTTGCGGCCGAACGACGATGAGGACACGACCCCGACGACGCCGACGACGACGACCATGCCCACGACGGTCACGGACAGGGAGCCGAGCGTGCCGCCGCCTCCGCGGCCACCGTCGCCGGCCGAGGTGCGCATCACCGTCCGCGGCGGAACGCCCGTGGGCGGCGTCCGGCGCTTGACCGTCGGCAAAGGGCGGCGCGTGATCCTGATCGTCACTTCCGACGTCGCGGACCAGGTGCATCTGCACGGCTACGACGTCATGCGTGACGTTGCTCCTGGCAGTCCGGCACGGCTTGCCTTCACCGCGACGATCGTGGGCACCGTCGAGGTCGAGCTTGAAGACCGCGGCGTCCCGCTCGCCCGGATCACGACCCAGCCGTGACCTACGCGCTTCCGTTTGCCCACGGGATCGGCGAGCTGCGAGATCCAGTGCTTCCCGACTGGCTCATGTACTACGCCGCCTCGCTCGTCTTGATCCTGAGCTTCGTCGCGCTCGGAGTCTTGTGGCGGAGGCCACTGCTCGAGGGGCGGGACCAAGGGCGCCCGCTCTCCGAGCGCTGGCAGCGGGTCGTGCTCTGGGTCGGGTGGCGG
>JBOHAU010000125.1:0-2703 GCA_050698015.1 Gaiellaceae bacterium | reverse complement strand
ATCGTCCCGTTCCCCGCCATCACCTGCTCGTTCTCGACCGGGTGGAGGAAAAGCCCTTCGACGCCTTCCAGACGAGACTCTTCGAGCGCCTCCCACCACTCGTCGAACGGCTTCTTGACGACGAGGGCTCCCAGCCGCTCCATCGCCGAGACCTTCGTCTCGGGGGCGTAGTCCGGGACGACCACCGTGCACGGAACCCCGAGCTCCTTGGCCGCCCAGGCCACACCCTGGCCCATGTTCCCGGCGCTCGCCGTGATCAGTCCGGCACGCACCAGCTCGGGGTCGGCCCCGCGCGCCGCGTTGTAGGCGCCGCGCAGCTTGAACGACCCGATCGGCTGGACGGTCTCGAGCTTGAGGAAGATCTCTGCGGGTGATTCCGGCGCGTGAAGCCTGACGAGCGGCGTGCGAACCGCTGTCCCGGCGATCGTCTCGCGAGCGGCGCGGATCTCCTCGAGGGGGATCAGAATTCCACCTCGACGCCGGCTCCGCGCTCGCGCGCGCGGCGGACGACGTACTCGGCGGCGGCGAGGTCCTCGACCGCGAGCCCGAGGGAGCGGAAGACCGTGAGCTCGTCCGGCGATTGGCGGCCCGGGGCCGACCCGATCAGGACCTCACCGATCTCGCCGCGAATGTGGTCGGAGCCGATCGCGCCGGCCTCGAGCGCATCGCGGTAATCGTGAGCCTCGTTCTCGGCCGACTCCCGCTTGTCCGTGTAGAAGGCGGAGTCGGCCACCGTTGCGACGTCGAGCTCGCGCATCGTCGGCGGCCGGCCACCGATCACGTTGAGGTGCGAGCCCTGCTTCAGCCACTGCCGTTCGAGGACCGGCTCCGCGGAGCTCGTCGCCGTGACGACGACGTCGGCGTCTCGCACCGCTTCCTCGGCGCTCCCGACCGCCTCCGCCCCGGACTCGGCCGCAAGCGCCTGTGCGTGCTCGGCCGTGGGTGCGTAGATGCGGACGCGATCGAAGTCGCGGACGAGCCGCAGCGCCTCCAGATGTGAGTGTGCCTGCACCCCCGCGCCGAGGATGCCAAGCTCGCGTGCGTCCTCGCGGGCGAGAAGACGTGTGGCGACAGCCGAGACCGCCGCGGTCCGGATCGCGGTGATCGCCGACGCATTCATGATCGCGCGCGTCTCTCCCGTCTCACCGTCGAAGAGCGTGACGGTCCCCTGGTGCGCGTCCAGGCCGCGCTGGGGGTTGTCGGGCATCACACAGACCGTCTTCAGCGAGTAGAGCGGGACGTCGCCGCCCCGATGCGCAGGCATGAGCCCGATGAAGGTGTCCTCCGACGGCGGCTTGACGACGGCGCGGAGCGGGACGTGCACTTCGCCGCGGGCGAGCGAGGAGAGCGCCTCGGCCATCGCCTCGATGCAGCCCTCCATGTCGAGAAGCTCCTCCACCTCTTGCTGGTTGAGCACGAGCAGGCTCATGGAAAGAGCGACGCTAGTTGATCCCGCTCGGCCTCGGTCAGGTGCAGGTCGAGCGCCGCGACCGCCGGATCGAGATGCTCGGGGCGGCGAGGCCCGACGACGACGCTCGCTACGCGCCGGTCGGAGAGGATCCACGCGAGCGCCAGCGTCGGCCTGTCGACGCGGCGGTTGCTCGCGGCCTCTGCGAATCGTTCGAGCCCGTCGTACACCGCGTCGTCGTCGAGGTGCCGGTAGGGCTCCGGACGCAGCGTCATTCGCGATCCCGCGGGCGGCGGCTCGCCGCGTCGGTACTTCCCGGCCAGCCAGCCGCCCTCGAGCGGACCGAAGACGGTGAACGCGATGCCCCGCTCCGCACAGAACGGAAGAACCTCCCTCTCGGCTTCCCGATCGAGCAGCGAGTACGAGTTCTGCACGACCGACACCGGGGCAATGGCCAGCGCCTCCTCCAGCCAGGCTCGATCGACGTTGCTGGCCCCGATCGCGCCGATGCGGCCGCCGTCGAGGAGCTCGGCGAGAGCCTGGACGGTCTCCCCGACCGGCGTGTCTGGATCCGGCTCGTGGATCATGTACGTATCCACCCGCTCGATCCGGAGCCGCTCGAGGCTCCCCTCGATCTGCCGCAGGATCCGGTCGCGAGAGAGACCGCGGTCGGACGGATCGCCGACGACCGAATGGAAGACCTTCGTCGTGAGCGACGGCCGATGCCCTCGGTCGGCCATCCACCGCCCGATCCAGGTCTCGCTCCTCCCGCCGCCGTACGCGTCAGCCGTATCGAACCGGGTGAACCCCAGCTCCCAGGCAGCGTCCATGACGACGAACGCCTCCTTTTCCGACTCACCTTGCCCGAAGAAGGCCGGTGCCGAGCCGATCCCGCCGAAGTTCCCGCCTCCGAGGATGAGGCGGTTCAACGGTTTTCCGAGTAAGACTCCTCTTCCAGCGGGTGGCGGCCCTCCTCGGCGCCGCTCGAGCCGGCGTCAGCTGCCGGATCACCTTCGGGCGTGCTCTCCGCGGGAGGCCCGGAATCCTTCGTCTCGGCATCGGCGTCAGGAGACTCGCCACCGGCCTTCGCGACCTGCTTGTCCAGCGCGGTGAGCACGAGCTGCACCTGCTGATTCACGATCGGCTGAAGCACCCGCTGCCCCATGCCGCCCACCGGCCCGGCGATGCGAACGTCGGCTTCCCAGGCCATAGCGGTGGCGCCGTCCTGGTCGCTGAGATTGAACTGCGTCTGGAGGTTCATCAGCGCGCCCACCCCGGTTCCCTTCGCCTGCAGC
>JBOHAU010000124.1:0-8095 GCA_050698015.1 Gaiellaceae bacterium | reverse complement strand
GCGCTGATGCGGTCTGCCAGGCGCCGAATCGGCGATGGCAGCCGGTCCAGCTCGCGCTGCTCCTCCCGCCCGAGCTCCTCGAGCAGAAAGCGTGACCCCTCGAGCTCGGCGCCGAGCGCTGCCGAGGCCGACCAGACACCGCGGGCAGGGAGGCCGCCGGACCGGTCTGGAACGCGCACGACGGCCAACGTGGCGCCTGTCGCCGCCGCCGCGGCCTGGGCGAGCGCCGCAAGCGCGTCGTCGATGGTCTCAGACTCGGTCAGTTCCCGCGCGGCTGCGGCGAGACTCTCCAGCTGACCAGTCGCCGCCGCCATGTAGTCCATTTATAGTCTGCGCATGGCCGAGCCGGCCCGGCGCCGTGATGCCGTCGAGGACCCGCCGCCAATCGATCCGAGGGCGATCGATCGTGCGTACCGGTTCCATCGAGCCCGTCGCCGCGCCCGCGAGGAGCGGGTGCGGGAGCGGGGTCTGGCCCGGCTGCGGTTCTGGGCGGTCTTGCTCACCCTGCTCGTGTTGACGGCCTACCTCTCGCTCGTGGTCTGGCGCCAGATCGAGCACTTGTTCGGGCTCTAGAACCTCGGATGGCCGATACTTCCGGCGTGCAGACCCCGGAGCCGTATCCGCCTGAAGAGCCCTACGTCGAGGTCGAGGAGCGCTTCGCCCCGGAGGTCGCGTGGATCTGGGGCGCGGGCGAGCGCCTCACGTGGCTCTCAGGGCTCGTGCTGAGCCTGTCGGTCCTGATGGGCTGGTACGTGGGGGTCGGCGAGGACCCGACGATCGCCGTCATCGGCTGGCACACCGGCACGCTTGCCAAGCTCGTGCTCCTCCTCGGCCTGGCGGTGATCGCCCTCCACCTCCTGCACCAGGCGGGAATCGAACTGCCCGCCACGATTCCCGAGAGCCTGGTCGTGATCGTGCTCGGCTCGCTTGCGACGATCCTCGTACTCGTCCGGGTGATCTCGATCCCGGAGGAGTTTCAGCCCGCGAGCCGCGGGGTCGGGCTCTGGATCAGCCTGCTCGCGGCGGTATTGGTGATCGTCGCGGGACTGCTGCGCGCGTCGGAAGAGCTCTAACGCCCCTTCCAGTACGTTTAGTTGCCGAGTAGGTCTTTGGCCCGCACGACGAGGTCTTGCGGGTTGAAGGGCTTGCCCACGAAGGCCTGGGCCCCACCGGCCTCGGCCTGATCGGCGGCGTCCTCATCGATCTGGCCGCTGAACATGACGACCTGAATCGAGTCGACGCCGTGCCGCTCTCGCACGCGCTGGAGCATTTCCCAGCCGTCCACCTTCGGCATCATCACGTCGAGGAGGATCAGGTCCGGCGGCTCGGCCTCGAGCGCCGCGAGCCCCTCGTCGGCGCTGCCGGCCTCTCGAACGGCGAAGCCGTCCATCTCCAGGTTGACCCGGACGAACTCGCGAATTCGCGGATCGTCGTCGACGATCAGGACGAGCGGCGCGGGACGCATACGCGGCGCGGGCGACCCGCCCGCAGAGCCGGCGACGAAGGCGTCGAGATCGCGCAGGCGATAGCGCCGGTGGCCGCCGGGTGTGTAGAACGCCGGCAGGCGGCCTTGGTCAGACCACTTTCGGATCGTGCTCTGCGCGACGCCGAGAAAGCGCGCCGCCTGTCCCAGGGTCAGCCAATCCGTTGCGCTCTCGCCGGACGGCTGACGCCGCGCTCTGCCCCCAGCTTCCGCCATGGATGCCGAATCTAAGCAAACCTTCACATTCTTTGCAGGCGTGTGAGTGCTTCTTAAGAAGCGCCAACATGATGTGCTTCGTCGCCGGGGTGCGTCCAGCGCGGCCCGGCGGCACAAGGCTCATCGTGTTGTCGCTTCTCAATCAGGGCTGGGTCTGCGTCTGCGTCCAGGGCCTGATCGTCGACACGTTCGTGACCGGCTTGCCCGATTGCGGCCGGTCCTCGAGCGCCTGTCCGACGGCGACACCGAGCCCGAACACAACCGCGAGGATCGCAGCGAGGATCAGCCATTTGACGGCGGTCCGAATGCGCTGCGGGCGGCGAGCCCTCGAGTCCAGCGGTGCTCGCGAGATCGTCACGGCATGTAGTCCGTCGCACCGCGAGAGTAGTTGTGGAAGGCGGCGTCCTGGACGACCGAGAGGTGACGGACCCAGCCGGGCGCGGCGACTCGCTCTTCCACCGCCTCCCGCAGCCAGTGGTCGGACGCGCCGTAGACATCGGCGAGTTGTGAGAGCGTGAACGTCTCCCCCACCCGCTTCCGGATCTCGTCGGTTGCCACCTCGAACTGCTCGAGCAGCTGGGGAAAGACCGGTTCGTCAGCCTGCGATTCGAACCGGCGGTTTCCGTCCTCCCACTGCTGTCGCACAGCATCGACCGCGCTCACCACAAGCTCCTACCCCGAACGCTCGAGAGTGCAGCAGCGCTCCGGCCATAGCGGCTCGAGCTCGGCGACGATCCGCTCGCCGAGCGCGTAGCCCGGGCGCGCGAGCGCGAACGCGACGTGGGCGTGGAGGCACTTGAGCTTCTCGGGCCGGGCCGAGCCCCCGATCCCGAGGTCGAGCGACGCGCCGCCCTCCCGTCCGACCTGTCCGCCCGCGAGCTCCCGCCGAACAGCACGCTGCTCCTCCGTCGCCGCTGCCAGGCTGGCTGCAAGCTCGGGGTCCTCCTCCAGGGCCGCACTCCACTGCTCGATCCCGCCCGCCGCCTCGAGGCGAGAGACGGCTGCGACCAGGTGGCGGCACGTCAGGTAGTACGTCGTCGGAAACGGCTCGCCGGCCGAATCGTACGGCGCCTGCTCGGTGACCGCCGGCCCGCCGAAAGGGCAGCGTCGAGCTACGCGCAGGAAGGCGCGCGGGGTGCGCCCGAGCTGGCGCTCGACGACCGCCCGGTCATCCATCGCCTCCTAGCCTATTGCGCTTCCACTCTTCGATTCCCTTCACGATGAAGAGCTGCTCGCCCGGCTTGACCAGGCCGAGCTTGCGGGCCCGGCGCGCGAGCGCCTCCGGGGTGTCTGCATCCTCCAGGCGGCGTGCGAGGTCGTCGCGTTTCGCCCGCAGCTCCTGCACCTCCGCCTGACGCTCCTGCAACGAAGCGCGGGTCTCGAGATAGCTCTTGAGCGGGCGGTAGTAGAGAAGCGCGACGATCACGAGCGTCGCGACGGCAGCCCAACGCAGGACGGGAACCCGCCGTCGGGGACGCGAAGCTCGCCGCTGGGACCTCGGCATACGCGTCCCTTCTCGCCGGGGCCGAAGGCTCCTGCCGGCCCTCGGAGCTATGCGTAGGCCAGCTTGATCATGTCGGTCGTGCCGGGGATGTTGACGGCCGTTCCCGCGGTCAGGACGACCAGATCCCCCTCTTCGAGCAAGCCCGTTCCCCGCCCGGCCGCGAGGGAGCTGCTCCAGAGCTCCTCGACGTCGGCCGCCTCGGCCATCCGCACCGGAGTCACACCCCACTCGAGCGCCATGTGCTTCAAGGCGTAGTCGTGGTGCGAGAGCCCGATCACCGGTCGCCGCGGCCGGAGTCTCGCGACGACGGACGCCGTCCGCCCGCTGAACGTGGGTACGAGGATCGCCTTCGCGCCCAGCGTCTCCGCCAAGTCGCAGGCGGCGTTGGACATTGCCTGGTTGACGGTCGGTTCGTCGCCGGGCTGCGGAAACTGGTGCCGGTACTCGATGCTTGGCTCGATCGCCAGCGCGATCCGATCCATCGTCCGGACCGCCTCGAGTGGATACTCCCCGATCGCCGTCTCCTCGGACAACATCAGCGTCGACGTCCCATCGAGGATCGCGTTCGCGATGTCGCTCGCTTCCGCGCGTGTGGGTTCCGGGTGGTGCACCATCGACTCGAGCATCTGCGTCGCCGTGATCACGGGCTTGCCGCGGTCGAGCGCCGCCTTGATGATCCGCTTCTGGAGGAGCGGGACGACCTCGACGCCGATCTCGACGCCCAGGTCGCCTCTCGCGACCATGACGGCGTCGGTCTCCTCGAGGATCGCGATCAGCGCGTCGACGGCCTCGGCCTTCTCGATCTTGGCGATCATGTGCGCGGCCGAGCCCGCCTGCTCGATCAGGCCCTTCAGGTCACGGACGTCGGCGACGGAGCGCACGAACGAAAGTGCGACGAAGTCGACGCCCAGGCCGAGCGCGAACTCGAGGTCGTCGGCGTCCTTCCGGGTGACCGCCGGAATCGGAACCGGCACTCCTGGGACGTTGACGCCCTTGTGGGCGGAGACGACCCCGCCGACGACGACGGCGCAGCGGGCTCGACCCTGCTCGACCGCCTCCACGCGCAACCGGACGAGGCCGTCGTCGATCAGGACGTCATGCCCCGGCTGGAGCACCTGGCCGACCACGGCCGGACGGACCGGCAGATCGCCGTCACGCCCGCCGTCTCCGGTGACGACGATCTCGTCGCCGTCGTCGAGCGTCACCGGTTGAGCGAGCTCGCCGATCCGGAGCTTCGGGCCCTGCAAATCCGCGATCAGGGCGATGGGCCGCTCGACCTCTTCCTCGGCGGCCCGCACGAGCCTCGCGTACTCCGCATGCTGCTCGTGCGTCCCGTGCGAGAAGTTGAGCCGGGCGCCGTCCATGCCTGCCCGCGCGAGCCCGAGGACGAGCTCCGGGGTCGCGGACGCCGGCCCCAGCGTCGCGACGATCTTGGTGCGGCGGGGCAGCGTCAACGCCACGCTCTCAATCTACCGGCGCTTCTGGTCGTTACTCGAGCTGGAGTGGGATCTCGGATTCATTGATTCGCGACCCGTTCGCGGCAGAGAGCTCGAAGACGAGCAGCTTTCCCGCCTGCGGCTCGGCCTCGTACGGGACGGTGAACGAAAACGTCCCGCGGGTTCCGCTTCCGGACGTCGCCGTGACGAAGTTCTTGCTCAGCACCTTCCCGGAGGCATCGAGGAGCTCGTAGTTGAACGTCGCCTCGAAGGTGTTGGCTGTCCCCTTGACCTCGAAGCCAGGCTCAACCTGCTCGCCGGGCAGCGGCGACTCGACGAGGATCGCCGGCGTCTGGGCCTCGAAGGCCTTTCGCCCCACGGGGTTACCGCCGCCGAACGAGACCTGCTTCACGTTCGGCAATGCCGTCAGCGTGTAGACGATCTGGGCCCGCGCGGTCGGATCCTTCAGCTCGGGATGGAGCTCGACGATCGCCGTGTCTCCGGCGAGCTCGGTCGAGCCGGCCTCGACGCTTTCGGGGATCGCCGTCGCGAAGCCCACGTCATTCGGAGTTGGCCCGTCGAGCAGCTCGCGGACCGCCGCGGCAGGGAGATCAGTGCCCACGACCGTCGATCGGGTGGCCGGCGCCACCTTTCCGTCGCGGAGGAAGAAGACCGTCAGAACTGCCGGCGCCTCGCTCGGCACCGTCGAACCAGTGGTCTCGGTGACCGTGCGCTCCACCGTGACAGTCTTCGTGTCGCCGCCCGTGCAGGCGGCGAAGACGACGAGCGCCGCGAGGGCGCTAGGAACGACGAGGGAACGCATCCCAACCCGGATATTCCGCGTCAGCACCCAACTCCTCCTCGATTCGCAGCAGCTGGTTGTACTTCGCGACCCTGTCACTGCGGCTCGGGGCGCCGGCCTTGATCTGACCCGCTCCGGTCGCGACCACGAGGTCGGCGATCGTCGTGTCCTCCGTCTCACCCGACCGGTGAGAGATCACCGACGCGTAGCGCGAGGAGTCGGCGAGCGCGATCGCCTCGAGGGTTTCGGTGAGCGTCCCGATCTGGTTGACCTTGATCAGGATCGCGTTGGCGACACCAGCCTCGATCCCTCGCCGCAGGCGTTCGACGTTCGTCACGAACAGGTCGTCGCCGACGAGCTGGACACGATCGCCGAGCGTGTCGGTGAGCGCCTTCCATGCCGCCCAGTCCTCCTCGGCCGCTCCGTCTTCGATCGAGACGATCGGGTAGCGCTCGACGAGCTCCGCCCAGTAGGCGGGCAATTCCTCCGGTGTCGCGGTGCGCCCCTCGAATGAGTACACGCCGTCCTCGCCGACGAGCTCCGTCATCGCCGGATCGAGTGCGACGGCGATCCGCTCGCGATGCCCTGCGCGCTCCGCAGCCTCGAGGATCACGTCGATCGCCTCTTCGCTCGAGCCGAGGTCGGGGGCGAACCCGCCCTCGTCGCCGACGGCGGTGGAGAGACCCCGTTCGTCGAGCAGCTTCTTGAGCGTGTGGAAGACCTCGACCGCGACGCGAAGGCCCTCGGAGAACGTCTCGGCGCCGCCCGGGACGATCATGAACTCCTGGAGGTCGAGCGAGTTGCGCGCGTGCGCCCCGCCGTTGATGACGTTCAACATCGGCACCGGCAACACGTGCGCGTCCGCGCCGCCGATCCAGCGGTAGAGAGGAACCGCGGCGTCCGCGGCGGCCGCCTTCGCCGCCGCGAGCGAGACGCCGAGGACGGCGTTCGCACCGAGCCTGGCCTTGTTGCCGGTGCCGTCCAGCATCACGAGCGCGGAGTCGATCCCGCTCTGGTCCTCCGGGTCCATCCCCGTCAGCGCCTGGGCGATCTCGGTCCGCACGTTCTCGACCGCGCGCACCACTCCCTTGCCGAGAAATGCGCTCTCTCCATCCCTGAGCTCGACCGCTTCGAATTGACCGGTCGAGGCTCCCGACGGGACGGCCGCCCTGCCCATTGCTCCCGACTCCAGGACGACGTCGACCTCGACGGTGGGGTTGCCTCGGGAGTCGAGGACTTGACGAGCGCGGATGTCTGTGATCGGCGAGCTCAGCGGAGGTCCTCCTTCGCGGCGTCGAAGTATCGGTCCTGTTCGTCGAGCGTGAGCTCTCTGAAGTCCCGCCCGTCGGCGTCCGCGAGCTTCTCGGCGCGCTCGACCCGGTCTGCGAAACGCGCCGCCATCGTGCGGAGTGCGAGCTCCGGGTCGACGTTCAGCCGCCGCGCCACGTTCACGGCCGCGAAGAGGACGTCGCCCATCTCCTCGAAGACGCGCGGGTCGGCCTCGGCCTCCGGCGCCGGCTCACCGGCGCCGGTGAGCGCCTCGCGCAGCTCGCTCAGCTCGTCGTCCAGGTCGGCGAGCGTGCCGGCCACGTCGGGGTAGTCGAAGTCGACGGCCGCCGCTCGGCGCTGCAGCTTTCGCGCATAGAGGAGCGCCGGAAGGTTCTCGGGGACGTGATGGAAGATCTCGTCGCGACCCTCCTGATCCGCCTTGATCCGCTCCCAGTTCGTCCGGACGCGCCCGGCCGTGCGCGCCTCGACCTCGCCGAAGACGTGCGGGTGCCGGCGAACGAGCTTTTCGTGGATCGAGCGGGCGACGCTCGCGAGGTCTCCCTCCCCTCGTTCCTGCAGCAGCAGCGAGAGGAAGAAGGTCTGGAAGAGGAGGTCGCCGAGCTCGTCCTGGAGCTTGTCGGGATCGTCGGCGATTGCGGCATCCGCAACCTCGTAGGCCTCTTCGATCGTGTGCGGCACGATCGTCTTCGCCGTCTGCTCCCGATCCCAGGGACAGTCGCGGCGAAGCCGCTCGGTCAGCTCTTGAAGCTCGAGGAGGGCGTCGGCGAGGTCTGCGCTAGCCAGTGGCGGCGTTGCTCGAGCTGGTCGGTTTGTAGCCGACCTGGTACGCCGTCTTGTCTTCCAGGTCCTTGCGCATGTCCTCGACCCAGGATTCCATCTCCTTGTTCTTCGTGTCCTGGATCAGCTGCTGCCGGATCGCTTCCTTGACCTGGGGGAAGGGCGTCGTCGTGCCCTTCTTGATCGGCGCGAGAGCCTGGATGATGTGCCAGCCGTACTGCGTCTTCACAGGCTCCGTGACCTCATTCGTGTCCATCGCCCAGACGGCCTTCTCGAACTCCGGAACAAGCTGGCCCTTGGTCGCCGTGTAGCGGCCGCCCTTGGTCTTCGAGCCCGGATCCTGTGAGTAGCGCTTGGCGATTCCGGCCCAGTCGGCCCCACTTTCCTTCAGCTGGCCGTAGAGCCGGTCCGCGAGCGCATTCTCCTTGACGAGCACGTGGCGCACGAGCCGGGTCTCCGGCGTCCCGTACTGGTTCTTGTTCTTGTCGTAGTAGGACCTAAGGTCCTTGTCGGCGACCTTCACATCGGCGGTGACCTTGTTGTAGATCGCCTCCTGGATCAGGTTGGCGCGGATGATGTCGCGCGCC